>JAGXSG010000021.1 GCA_018333995.1 Clostridiales bacterium
CCCAGCCGCCAGTCCAGTAGCGAGCCGCAACTCGTTATTAGTGGCTCGCACACCGAAATACGAAGTGAAGCCGTCGATCACCATGGCGCCAAGCCCTGCTCCGAGTATCACGTTCACCCACCATGGCGGCAGTAACGAAGGCCGTTGCCGCTCTAAGAACGTAAGGATGAGCACAGCCACGAGAAAGCCGACGTATATCCCCGTGTCACGTGCGCACACGGGCAACGTGAGCCCGGTCCCTGAAAGTGTCCGCTCGGGCAGCTGATGGCAAAGCCCATATCCAAGAAAATCGATGATCTGCTGGATCACGCAGTCTCCTCAGGGACACGGGAGGACCGGTCGATCCCGACCGGTCCTGTGAGAGTGGACGAATGGTCGGGATGGCGGGATTCGAACCCACGACCTCTGCGTCCCGAACGCAGCGCTCTACCAAGCTGAGCCACATCCCGACGAGGCGCTATGATACACGCTCCGCATCGCGAGGGCAAAACATCGTGGAATATGAGCGTGTAAGGATTCGGGGGGTCTACTCTCAGTTCCAGGGACCGAACATCGCCAGGAATTGCCGACGCGTCGAAACGGCATCTTCCCAGAAGCGTTTCGGGTCGCCGACGAGGGCGTGTTGCACGCACACGACGCGCGCGCCGTCTTTCTTGCCCTCGTAGGAGCACATGGCTTTGATCTCGATCCCTCGTCCCTTCTTGCGCTGCCGCCTCCTCAAGCAGGTCGCCCGTCTCGCGAAGCGTCGACATCGCCGTCATCGAAGAGACCTTTTGGGGGCAATGTGCGCGACACCTCCGCCAAGCAAGCATCGACGACTCTCGTGAAGAATGGGTGGGGCCCGTCGGGGAGGACGAGCTAGGGAGCGTAGGTCTCCTACTCGAATTCGAGCTTCACATCTTGCGGCCCGGTCACTCGGCGTCGAGTCTGACTGCCCTTGCGATAGGAAGTAGCTGAGCAACGGCTGCCGTCTCGCTCATGACCATAATCGAGAAGCGGTCCTGTGCCCACGATATCTTCGCCACGCCAGTCTTGAGGCCGGTTCCTGGCAGCGCCATCCCAGTATCCTTGTCTATGACCACCGGAATGTCGAGCTTCTCCCGCGCCTCGGCCGTGATGGAACCAAGCGACATCTCTTGAATGTGTGCTTCTTTCCGTGAGAGCGTAGGGTCGACCTCGATCGCCGCACCTGCCCGCGCTGCCTCCACATCCGAGTTGACAGTTATCTCGATCAGGGTTCCGTCGCTCAGTTCGATCAAAGCATGCCTGTAGCCATTGAACTCTGGTTTCGCTACCCAGAATGCGATGGGTCTCGATCTCTCAGGCATTCCCACGAGTGATAGGCGAGAACCAAGCCAGCTGCCAATCGCATCGAGATCATCAACGCGATCTGCCTGGCCAGCGAGAGAAACGTAGTCGATCCCAGTCTCACCCTCTTTGCCGAGATACAAGACCCCCGTATCGGGGTCTTCCGGCTCGAGACTCTCTGCGGGAGCCTGCCCCTCCGAGACCTTGTTATCCTGCTGTGAGGAACACCCTACTGTCAGCGCGGCACCGCACAGCAAGATAACAAGCGCCAGTCTATTCACGTTCATCTCGTACTCGCCCCCTGTTAGAGCTTGTAGGAGTATATTCCGTCATTACTGTAGAAGTTGCAGTTTTGATGGTATATCCAGTTCTCCGCGGCCACGCCCCGCTCAGCGTAAGGCGCCTCATGCATTGCATTTCCGGTCAAGGCCAGCGCGTCCCCTCCGGCCTATTCCTCCAAATCCTTTGTCCCACCCCGCACCCTTCACGTCGAGGCAAGCTCTCCGGAATAGTGCCCCACAAAAAAGAAGGCCCCCTCGGCAGAGGGGGCCTTCCGTTCACACACTATTCGAGTCCGTCAGCTTGTGCTATCGACCGAGGCGCACATGGCATGCCGCGCACGTCGGGGGCTCGTGGCACACGAAGCACGGCTCGGCGCCCTTGTCCTTCACGAGCGGTGCGTGCTCCTGCGTCCACGGCTGTGCGCCGGTAGCGCCCTCATGATGGCACCTGTCGCAGAAGTACTGGGAGTGGCAGTTCATGCACGCTGGCTTAGCGAACTCCTCCTCACGGAAGCTCGGAGCGTGCGTCTCTTTGAAGTCCGGCTGGTGCGGCATCTCGAGCTTGTGGCAATCGGTGCAGAACTTAGCCTTGGCACCGCCGTCGCCGTGGCAGTACGAGCAGTTCTCGGGCTGTTCATCAAACGCGGCGGGATGCCTGGCCGGCGCATCTATCGTCGCGCGGCGTGTCCAGTCGCCTGCCTGATGGCTCTCTGGCAGAACCGCACGGCTGGTGTGGCACTCGACACAAAACGCTCTGTCGTGGCACATCTCGAAGCAGCCCTCGGCACCCTGTTCGTTCGTGGTGTCGGCATGCACCCTAAGCCATGGCTGGCCATCGACCGCGCCCTCATGGTGGCAATCGCTGCACAGTTCGACGTACGTGTGGCAGTTGGAGCACGCCTGGGGATTGTTGCGTCCCGTAGAAGCATGGAACTGCTTGAATTCCTGCGGATGAGGCACGTCCACAACGTGGCAGCTCTTGCAGAACGGCGCGCTAGCCCCGCCCTCACCGTGACACACCTCGCACGCTGAGATCTCGTTGTTAGCGTCTACCGCATGCTGACCGAGTTCGGCCGCTGGCCGTCGCAGCCAGTCAGCTGCCCCATGCGAAGTGGGAAGCGGATTCGTAGCTGTGTGGCAGTCCTGGCAGTACGCCGGCTCATGACACACGCCGAGGCACCCGGGAACACCGTTCGTGCGGACAGCCTCCGCGTGCTGCGAACCACCCCAAGCCACCTCAGTTTCGAACTCCCAACCAGACTCGACACCGTGGTGGCACGAGTCACAAAACGCTGGATCCACTGAGGTGTGACACATCATGCACTTCTCGGGCTGGCTCGCCGCGCTCTCAGAGTGGGTCTTCTCGACGAACTCGACGGGATGCGGCATCTCCATCCCATGACAGCCCCCGCAGAACGTATCGGTCACGTGACACGTGGAGCAGTAATCGATCTCCGCGACGGCGGGAAGCTGAGCCAAGCGCTTGTACATAGGCGCGTCGGGGCCAAGAGTCTCTTCCTCAGCGGCATACGCGCTCCCATCACCGTCTGCGGCCTGTGCCTCTTGTTCCAGTTCAGCAAGCGCAAGATCGGCATGTCCGCGAGGATAGAAGCCTTCCTCGAAGTGGGAGTCTGGTCTGAGCTCGAAGCCGGGCGTGTGGCACGCCTCGCACGCGCCGGGCGCCACTATACCTCCCGGTGACTCGCTGATTAGCGTGTGACAGCGGAAGCACGCGGTCATGAGCATGAAGTTCTCGTGCTTCCTGTTTGGCTCACCCGTGTTGGGATCGGTAAGGGTGAGTTCGAAGTCCTCACGGTGCGCCACCCTGTTGTGACAGACCGTACAGTGGATCTCGGCTTCAGAGTGCACGTCGTGATCGATGATTATGCCCGGACTCGGCGTCACCGGTCGCGTCGCGAGGTTGTGACACTGCGTGCACTGCTCGGACCCCATGTACTTCGCGTCGAGGGCGAGGTGGGAAGTCGGATTGAGCGGCAATGAGAATTTGTTCGTAGCCGTCAAGTAGAGTTCCCCAAGAGCCTCTGCCTTGTGAAGGACGAAGGTTATCGGGTCGGCGTTCACCTTCATGTGACACGCCATGCACGACACGTTGGAGTGCGAGGAGCGATTGAAGGCAATGATGGTGTCATCCTGGACCTTGTGACACCCCTCCGCGCAAAACCAGTACGTGGATGTCGCCCCTAACGCGACGATCATGACCGCAGCCAGCACCAGGACGGCGACACCCGTCCAGATGATGTACCGCGGTCGCCGAAGCGGATCTTTGAATCCGCTCAGAGAGACTTTTGGCATACACACCTCTCCTCACAAGCCCATGAAGCCGAGCTTTTCGTCAAGACACAAGCATTCACGCCGATTAACACACTGACGATACCTGAATGCACCTGCGTCCATCAACAGCCGAGGGGGTATATAGCGTCCGAATCTTCACACTGTCTGATTCACTACGCATGGCACAACTCCTACCGCGACCGGATCCCAGCCCAGCGGACCGGATCTACCGGCCGAGCTCGAGAACGATCGAGAGCTCGACCGGGGCGCCTTTGGGCAGCTCCGCCACTCCTACGGCCTCGCGCGCGTGCCGCCCTCGCTCTCCATACGCGACTACAAGCACCTCGCTCGCGTGATCGACGACAAGAGGCTGAGCGATGAACCCCGGAGCCGAGGCGACATACGCGACGAGCTTGACCGCGCGGACCACTTCGTCGAGATCACACACCGTTGACGCCGCCGCGAGCGCGTTGACAGCGCACATCCGCGCGCACTCCTGCCCGCGCTCGACGGTCACGTCGGCGCCCACGTGACCGACCGCGAGAAGCTCGCCGTCTGCAAGCGGCAGCTGACCTGCGGTGAAGACAAGCGAGCCGACTCGAACCGCCGGCACATACGCTCCCAGAGCTGCCGGAGCGCCAGGAATCACAATCCCCGCAGCGGCGAGCCTGTCAACGACGTCGCCCACCTCAGCGAATCGATTTCAGGGAGTCGGCGAGCTTGTCGAGCTGAGCGATCACCGATGATACCTGCCGTGATGTCTCCGCCGATTGCTGGGAGACGGAGGCAACCTCGCGCATCGAGACCACTACCTGATCAGACGCTGTGCGCTGTTGCTGCGTGGCTATCGATATCTGCTTGGCGGCGTCAGTTGTCTCCTCGACCTGTGACACGATCCGTTCGAGCGCCTGCGCGGTGCGCTGCGCGAGCATCTTGCCCTCATCAACCTTGTTGGCGGCACGCTCGGTGGACATGATGAGCGAGGACGTCGATGCCTGAATCTCACGCACCACGCGGCCAATCTCCTGCGTCGACTCGGTCACCGAATCCGCGAGCTTTCGGATCTCCTCGGCCACCACCGCGAATCCCTTCCCGGCGTCACCGGCGCGCGCGGCCTCGATGGCGGCGTTGAGCGCGAGAATCTTGGTCTGCTCGGCGATCTCGTCGATGATGGTGAGCACCCGTCCGATCTCTTGGCTTCTCTCTCCAAGCGCGAGAATCCGGTCGGATGAGGCGTTCGTGGTGGCACGAATCTCCTCGATTCCCGCCGCGGTGTCCGCGACCGCGCCCATGCCTTCCTCGGCGCTCTGCAGCGTACGCTCGGCGACGGCCACCACCGCCGAGGAGTTCTCGGCGATCTGCTTGGAAGTCTGTGCGAGCTCTTCAACAGTGGCCGATGTCTGCGCGACCGCAGCCGCCTGCTCCGCGGCGCCGGACGCTTGTTGTTCGGTAGCGGCGAGAACTTCGGCGGTGAGCGCGCGCACCTCGTTGCTCATCGACTGCACCCGCGCAAGCAGTCGCCCGAGGTCTCCCGCTTCACGGAGCAACTCGTTGCGGATACCCGCGATACCTTTAGCGCGAGCGACCGGTACCTCAAGCAGAGCCGCGGTCTCCTCAAGAACCGCGGAGAAGAGACGCTCCGCCATGCGCTTCGATATGAAGTAGCACGCGGTCCCGAGAACGACACCCGCGGTAAGCGACATCACCCAGAAACCCGCGAGCGCACTGGGTCCCTTAGGCTCGACGAACACGCTCGCTATCGGCGGGAAGGCTGCGCCGATGGCGACTCCGGCACCCACCATCACGAGCAGCATCGAACGCGAGCCCACTTCCCCGCTACGTTCTTTCACAGCTACCCCCGTCTCACGCGGTTCACTTCCAGCACCCAAAGCGCGCTTCACACGTGCTCCTATGGTACCAGCAGCACCATCGGCGTGGCAGAGTTGCGCATATATACCCTATGGGGTATCATATCGTTCAGGAAGTCTCCCCCTTTGCCGATAAGGTATGAGATTCGCTACTCGCTGGTGCTGAACCTAATGCCGCGTACGTTCACGGTGAACGTCGCAGCCCCTGGATTGATGGAGGTCTACGTGTCTGAAGCCGTGGTCACGGTCGAGGTGTTTGACATGCCAACCCATACGTCGTGTTACTCGGGAGGTTGAGGGCCGTCATGGTCTCCGGAGGAGATCACCGCTCTCATCCGTGACGAAGTCGCACGCAAGTTTGGCGACGCCGCCACGGTCGTCTATCGCGATGCGCAGAGCCAAACCGTCAGGGAGCATTCGGCGTCGATCATCAAGGAGATCGAGACCCGGGGGTTGCTCTACCCGGTCACCGTTATCGACGGCGTCCCCATCTACGACGGAGCGGTCTCCTACCCAGGCATCATCCGGGCGCTTCGCGACAAGCTCGAACGGGCTATCGCGGGATAGGTGATCGCGCCAGGCGCCGCACGCAACACCGAGTACCCATGCTCACCGGTCAGGGATCACTCGCTCCAGAAACATCCCGACGAGCCCCTTCGCCATGAAGGTGTCCCACGCGCTTCCTCTTCCTCCCGCCTCTGGCACGAGAGAGCGGTCGTAGCGCGATCGCGACTCGGCGTCACGCAGCACCCGGTACGCCTCGTTAATCCGCTGCATCGCTCTGGTCGCACCCTCCCGCCTGTCTTCAGGAACGACGTCCGGGTGGTACTTGAGGCTCAGAGCGCGGTACGCTTTTTCGATGACCTCGGGTTCGGCGTTGCGCGCAACTTGCAGCGTACGGTAGTGGTCCACGAGTTCCTCCGATGTGCCATCACGGTTCCTTAAACCGCACCTGCCAGTGTAGTAGCGCCGCTCCTTCCGCGTCCACAAGCTCCCCTGCCCGCTTCCGTCCGCGAGACGACATGCGCGGCGTGGTCAGACGATCGCCACCTCGTCTAAGTCGCGCACATGGAACTCGGCGAGCACCACGCCAGCCAGCACGAGAACAGCACCCGCAGCTTGTGGGATCGACAGCCTCTCACCGAGCACGAGCGCCGCAAGCCCGATCGTGACGAGCGGCTCGAAGGTCGAGATGATCGAGGCTTGGGCAGGTCCGATCTGCCGCATCGCCCTCAAGTACAAGAGTACGGCGGCAAACGTCGGGACTAAGACGATGGCGCCGAGCAACATCCACGTCTCCCACGTCCAGCCTACGGGTGCGAGCGGGGCGCCGACAAGCGAGGCTATGAACACGATCGCGATCGTGTTGAAGCCAAACGTGTACGTCATCAGCACACCGCGCGACCGGCCGGGCAACCAGCGGTGCGAAAGTACGTTAAACGACGCGTATCCAACTGCGGCACCGAGTCCGAGCAAGACACCCGCCGTGGAAACGCCCTGTCCTCCGGAAAACGGGTCAACAACGAGCGCGCATCCCGCGAACGTGAGCGCGATAGCCACGGCGCGGGGAAGATCGAGCGCTTCGCGCCCAAACAGCCGCGCCGCCAGCGTCACCAGGGCCGGATACGTGTAGAAGAGCACCGCCACCACTCCCGCGTCCGCGTGGAGGAGCGCGAAGAAGAAACAAAGAGATGCGGCTCCGTACCCGGCTACCGCAAGGACAGCGTAGCGGCCCAGATCACCGCGGCCCACCCAGAGCGCCCGCGGCCTGATTATGGCAAAGTACCCTCCGAGCAACAGTGACGCGGCACCGAACCGCCACGCCAGCAACTGAAGCGGCTCAGCGCCTTGACGGTAGGCCAGGGACGTAAAGATGGCGAGTGTGCCGAAGCACACTGCGGAGATGATGACCGCGATCACGGCGGTACGGCGCTTCATGGCCACATGGATCCTTACTGACGGCTACGGGCTCAATACAAATGACAACCCTGCCACTCGTCGCTGGGCGGGTCAACATCTGTTGCTTTTGCTAGACTCTCTGCGGTCCTGACATCAACGCACGATGGAGAGCAACGTGCTGAACAAACCCCAGGCACCGCCACGAGCGACGCTCGGCAGAAGCGTAGCGTGGACGGCGACTGCCGCCTGGATGGCGGTGATCTTCGCGATGTCCTCGCTCCCCGGATCGGCAATCCCGGGAACCGGGAGCGAGATCGCGCACTTTGTCACGTACGGGGTTCTCGGCGGCCTGCTGTACTTGGCGATCTCGCACGAAACCCCCGATCGCATCCGAGCGATCATGCTCGCCGTTCTCATCTCCTCGGCATACGGAGTCAGTGACGAGTTCCACCAGGCGTTTGTCCCCGGACGAGTTCCAGACGTGGTCGACTGGGGAATCGATACGCTGGGTTCGCTTGCCGGAGCGCTCACCACGCATGCGGCGCTACGGAGGCGGCGCGAGGCTGTGCGAGGCGGCGGCGACCGGGATCAGTAGATGCCGCTCTCTGCGGCGTGTTGCGATTCCACTCCCAGGTGACGGACTTTGATCTTGAAGTCGTGCGCGTTAGCCGCCATCCCGATCGCGTCGTCGAGTGTGATCATCCGGTCCTTGTACAAACGGAGCAGGCTCTGATCGAACGTCTGCATCCCGTAGTACTCGCCCTCCTCCATCGCGTCTCGGATGAGGTATGTCTTCTCGGCGTCGTTGATGTACTCACGGATCGTACCGGTCATGACCATGATTTCGACGGCGGGAACAAGTCCGCCGTTGATGGTGGGTATGAGACGCAAGCTGATGATGCCCTTGAGCGTGGACGCCAGCATGAGACGGATCTGCTTTTGCTGGTAGGGCGGGAAGAAATCGATGATCCGGTTGATGGTTTCGGTGGCGTCTATGGTGTGGAGCGTCGACAGAACCAGGTTTCCTATCTCAGCGGCTGTAAGCGCCGCGTTCACCGTCTCGTGGTCACGCATCTCGCCGATGAGGACGACGTCGGGATCTTGGCGCACCACGTGCCTGAGAGCATCGGCGTATGACTCGGTGTCAATGCCGATCTCGCGCTGGTTCACGATGCACTTCTTGTCGTTGTGGAGAACCTCGATCGGATCCTCGATCGTCACAATGTGCCCCTCGCGGGTGCTGTTAATGTGATCGATCATCGCCGCCAGAGTGGTGGTCTTGCCGGAGCCTGCGGTCCCCGTGACGAGCACGAGCCCACGAGGCTCATCCGCGAGACGGCGCACGATCGGAGGCAACCCGAGCTCCTCGACGCTGGCCCGCTCTGTGGCGACGCGGCGCAACGTCATGCCCACACTGCCTCGCTGATGAAACACGTTGACGCGGAAACGGCCGATTCCCGAAAGCGAATACGCGAAATCGATCTCGCGATGGTTCTCAAACGAGACCTTCTGACGATCGTCCATCATGCCGAGGGCGAGAAGGCGCGTGTCGTCGGGGCTCAGCGGCTGCATCTCGCGCATGACACGCAACTTGCCGTTAAGCCGGACCGCGGGGGGACTCCCGACCTTCACGTGCAGGTCAGACGATCCCTGTTCGGTCATCAGCCTCAGGAGTCCGTCGATCTGAGCCATCGCGTCTCACCCCGTGCTTCGATTTCGGCGTGCGTACAGGATACCGTACTCGAAGCGCCGCCGCGCCACATCGAGCGTTTAGGGCCGAGTGGCGCCAACGTAGTCCCTGCGGCCCCCCAGCGACGATATCTTGACGACATCTCCAGTACGTGGCGAGTGAATGTACTGTCCGCCGCCAACGTAAATGCCGACATGGCGAATCGGGGACCCAAAGAACACGAGATCACCTGGTTGCAGATCGGCCCGCGATACCCTCTCCCCCACCCCGTACTGCGCCCTGGATGAGTGAGGAAGCGACACGCCGACCTGACGGAAGACGAACAGGGTGAACCCGCTGCAGTCGAACATATCGGGGCCCGATGCCGCCCAGCGGTACGGAGCGCCGAGATATCGTTTCGCGATATCGACGACCTCGCTTCGGGGCGCGCGGGTAGGTGGCGGGAACGACCGTTGGCGCACGAGCGGGAAACTGCGCGAGACGGCGGCGCGTTCGGCGGCGGCGGCGCGCGCCCTTTCAGCGGCCTCAATCGCGGCGATCTCCGTCTCGAGGCCGGCAAGCATACGTTTGCGATCAGCGAGCTTGCGCTCGATCGCCGCCTTGTTCGCCGCCATCTGGTCGAGCACCGTCTTTGCGGCCGCTTCTTGTTCGGCGAGACGCGCGTTGGCCTCCGCTAGCTCCACGTGTGCGGCCTGAAGGTTTTCAACGTTGCCGGCGTCGCTGGAGTTGATGTCTTGAAGCAGATCCCACATCGTCGAGAACTGCTCGAAATCCTGCGCTCCTAAGAGGACCTCTAGAAAGCTGAACGGCCCATTGCGATACATCGCCTCGGCGCGCGCCTCAAGACGGGTCTGCAAGTCAGTGATGACCGCTTCAGTCTCAGCTATGCGCGTGGCGGTCGCCCGCATCTCGCTGACCAGAGACTCGTGTGCTATCCGTGCCTCGTTGTACTCCTCGGCGGCCAGCTCGACTTCGACATCGAGGGCGTCGATCTGCTGTTTGACCTGCCGGGCCTGCTCACGCTTAGCCGAAGCCGGTGACGCGTACGCGGAAACAGCGCTAAACGCGAGCACGACGGCAAGAACCAGGGCGACAGGTGTGCGTCTGCTAGAAATCAGAGCGCTACCTCCTGTTGTGGTACAACGACGATACAACCGCGCAATGATAGCACAAATCATGTCTAACGAGCCATCGCGCGGCGAAGCGCGTCGAACACACGTACGGACATGCGCTGAATCTCATGGTCTTCGCCCGCGACGTCACCGAGGTCGATCGCGATCGACCCGGCGTCTTCCGGCGCGGTTTCGACAGCTGTCACGAGCCGTGCGGCCAACGCTGCGACGTCGTCGTCTCCCCCGCTCACGCACGGCCCGGTGCGCTCCTCGATCGCCGGTAAGGTTGACAAGAACACAGTGACGTCGGCCGCGCCGGGATCCTGGGCGATCTCGATCCGCGCGTGCGGGTCGGTGGCAAGCGCCACGTTCACGACGCGCTCAGCCACCTCCGCAGCCACCAGGTCGCATCCCGCGACGGCTACGGAACGCCTTCCAAACAAGCCCCCGGGCGGCGGCTCAGATACGGGCCGTGTGTGCGTGGTCGCCGATCGGCCCTCCCATACGTGCCGTAACCGTTCGATAACCTGGATGGTTTCGGCACCGGCTATCCCATCGGCGATGTGCCCGCTGTTCCGCTGGAACTCGCGCACGGCGCGTCCGGTCGCGGGACCAAAGATCCCGTCTACCTGCCCCACAGCGAAACCGAGCGCCCCGAGCGCCTCTTGCAGCGCACGCACGTCCTGACCGTGGAAGTAAGGCAGCCTCAGGTAGAGCACTCTGTCACCGAGCTGGAATGTCGCATCGACGAGCGCCGTCCACGTCTCCCTTCCAACAACCCCGTCCTCAGAAAGCCCGTGTGCCCGCTGAAACGCCACGACCGCCTCGCGCGTCTGGCCAAGGAACACACCGTCGACCCCGGTAGGACCGAGATCGTGGCCGAGCAGATGAAGCTTGCGCTGCACGTCCTCGACCGCCGCACCACGCTGGCCTGGCAGTATCGGTCTCACGTCGCCACCTCGACTCGGTTCTTACCGGCCGCCTTCGCTTCGTAGAGGGCGCGATCAGCGACGTCAATCAACCCGGTGTGGGTCTCGGCGTGGATCGGAAACGTAGCCACTCCGAGCGAGACCGACGTGCGAACAGGCTTGTCAACACCATCGAGCCGCATCGCCTCATCCGCGACCCGTGCGCGCACACGCTCCGCCACCGCGCTGGCGCCGTCCGTCCCGGTCTCAGGCAACAGCACGACAAACTCTTCGCCGCCATACCGCGCGGCAAGATCGATCTCGCGAAGATTGTCGCGAATGATGGCTGAGACCACTTTGAGAACCGCGTCGCCACGCGGGTGCCCGTACGCGTCGTTAAGCCGCTTGAAGTCGTCGATGTCAAGAAGGATGATCGAGAGCGGATGTCCGAAACGTTCCGCTCGCTTGATCTCTTCGTCGAGGCGTTGCTGAAAGTGCCCGTGGTTATACAGGTCGGTAAGACGATCGGTGACGGAAAGCCGCTCAAGCTCGCCGTGGAGCAACGCATTCTCGAGCGCGAGCGAGGACTGGTTCGCGATGACCTGAAGGCGCTCCAGCTCAGCCGTCGAAAACTCGCGCGGGTTCGCGGAAGCGATCACGATGACACCATGCACCGTCTCGCCTGACCGGAGCGGAACCGCCACTTGGGACCGGATATCACTCGATTCGCGCATCCACGCGAGTGACGGCGATGACGGTTCCGCGCTTGCTTCTTGTACGAGCCCTTCGCGAAACGACGCGCCGAGGATGGTCTGTGCCACCGGCACCTCCGGCTCGAAGACCTCCGGCGGCCTGCCTTGGGAAGCGCGAATACGCAGGAACGACTCTTCCCGCTGCAAGAGATACACACAGCTGATTTCCGCGCCGAGGATGCCGTTGGCGCCGTCGACGATCAGGTTGCAGACCTGGTCGACACCGGTGAACCGGGTGAGCGCCTTGAAGAACTCGTGGGTGAAGAATATCTCGGCGAGCTTGCTTTCGAACTCCTCATTGGTGCGCTCTAGCTCCCGCTTGCTGGATTGAAGGCGTCGCTCGTGGCTGCGGATCTTGTCGTAGGCGATCTGGAGCTCGGCGAACAGCCTCTCTTGCTCCTCGCCTCGCTTCTTCGCGACCAGGAGATCCCATACAAGCTCCGACCCCGAGGTCCCCACGAGTTCGATACCAGCCGGTCTGCGCGTCGCGAGCAGTTCGTGCATCTCGGCGTCCTCGGACATGTCCATGACAAGATCGAGTCCATCCAGCTGAAACACGTCATCGATGTCGGAGGCCACGAACACACCGAGATCCGCCGCAAGACGCGCGGCGGGCGAGGCCACCGGAGCACCGGCGAGCGCCGCGATACGCACGTTGCCGACTTCGCTCAGCAAGCGCAAGATCGCAGCCGCCCTCAGGCTGCCTCCGACGATCGCTATGCTCGAACCCGCGCCTGGGCGTGTCCTCGCAAGACCGCCCATCGCTCCCGTGTCCGCCATCGACTCTGCCTTTCTGGAACCGCACTCGCCGCTGTCACATTATCATGCGAACGCCAAGCGGCCGCACCGTGACGTCTGACGGATCTCACGAGCGAAGCGAGTCAGGTCGAGGTTAGCAGGCGCCAGGCCTGCTAGCGACTCACGCGTCCAAAGTACTCCACCTCAACCGCTTCGCCGTCCTGGGATACTTGCACGGAGACGATTTCACGGTGCTCGTGAGCGATATCTGCGGTTGTAACGCCCAAGCGATCGTATGTCGGCGTGAGTACCAGCCATTCCCCTGGGGAGGCAGACGGTTCAAGGACTACGCGCTGGCCGGGCGACGGGGGTGCGGATTCCCAGACTACTTCGATGCTCTGTGCCATACGCCGCCACCTCCCCAATCGGTTTGCTCGGGCCCGCTCCCTATAGGCAATCCATTGGTGTCTGCTGCCTGGGGTTGGCCAGGACTCGTCAGTCTCCGCCAATTTCACGGCATCTGAATCTAACCACTGCATCATCTCAGTGCGATCCCCGAAAGTCGCAGCGGTCGAGTCGATCGCGACGAAAGCAGCCGCACGAGACTCAAGGCCACTGCTCAGAAGAAGCATTGAACTGCGGTTCGCCGTGCCCGTCTCGACGGCCAACGGAGCGATGCCTGCAAGTTTCTCTGCGTCAGCTACTCCCATGGCAAGAGCATGCACTCTCACTGCTTCCATCGCCCATGGCAGTCGGTACGACAGGGCTTCCTGAAGTAGGTCGACACCATAATCGCAGAGGCTGACAATCTCAGATGCTGGCTCCCCAACGATCCAGCCGCGCAAGGCGTCCTGCCAGCGATTCGGTAGCGCGCGTGGAGCTCTAAACGGGGCCGTCTCAAGGACAAGTTCCGCGAACTCCACGATTGGCCCTGCAACAGCGGAGACGTCCATGTCGGCAACCGCCGCTTCGGCTTCCAGCAGGAGGGACACCAGAGTGTCGAGGTGTTCATCTAGGAAGTTGCCTGCTCGCAGACCCACGCCCGCAGCGTGGTATCCGCGCCGTTGTTGCTCACTTGTGTTTGTCCACACGTGGGCCGCTCGGGCCGCGATGAAGCCTGCGAGGAGAGATTGAGTCTCTGGTGTCTTTTCAGACAGCTGCCTCGCAAACAATGATCCCTGCAGCACATTGGTGAGCGCTTCGTCCAGACACTCGGCGGAAGTATCGGCGTCCAGGAGCGCAAGGACCGCAGAATCCAAGGATGCGATATCCCTCTCCCACTCGGCAACAGAAAGGCCCAGTTCATCAGCCTTGGCCTGAGGAATGTCCCAAGCTGAGTCGTTGCCGGCAACGTATTCAACGACCTCCTTCAGCGGAATGGCGGCAGCCTTCGCGATGCGCTGGTATACCTCCCAGGTCAACAGTAGTATCCCGCTTACGACCTTGGGGGCCTTGGCGGATGCCACCAAGTCCTCCCACGTCTTCACTGCCCTTCGGGCGCGGCGCGGCTCATCCTCCCACACCACGTGGACGACGAGTCCCTCCATGTCGACGTACGCCCGACCCGCCCGACCAGCGACGTTCGCGAACTCGGTTGTCGGAACGACTTCGCCGTTGCGCCAAACGAAAGGTACAAGCAGAACGCTGGCAGACAAGTTGAGCCCCTGCGCCAGGGTGGGCGACGCAATAACAACGGGGCACTCACGTGAACGCAGTAGCCCCTCTATCTCGCTAAGGAACGGTCTTGGTAGACCACCGTGATGCAGTGCAACGCCATAATTGAGGCATTCCACTGCGGGATGATCCACCCCAAGCCATTCCGTTCCGGTAACAATGGCATTCCGAACTCGTGCGCTTGGCTCTACTAGCGGGGACAGAACCCCGTGTCGTATGCACCTGCTGATAGTCTTGCCGAGCGCTTCGACCGACTTCCTGAGCGAGCAGTAGACCAGCACATCCTGATTCTGTTGGGCGAAGGTCCAAGCTGCTGCGAGCGTGAGTTCCTGCTTGCCCTGAGGGAAGCTGTTTCGCCGACGGGAGCCCCCAGGTGGCTCCTGCGCCTCGACGAACCGCGGCACGAAAGGAGTTTCGTCATGCAAGCTGATTTCTAGGCGGGCGGCGCTTCCTCCCCATCGGAGCACTCCGAAACGCTGACGTGTGGGCCGCCAGGTAGAGTGCACCGGGTTGCCGGGTTGATCCTGGCGCAGCCACGCCACCAGATCTTCCATCTCCTCTGGCGTCGGGAAGAGCGCTGAGAGGCACACAAGTCTGCGGGCAGCTGCATCAGCGCGGGACAGCAGCCTCTGGACGAGCGCTTCGTATCGGACTTCGCGCTCCTGTGGGCCGAGCATGTGCCCCTCATCTAGCACTACAAGCCCAACGTCATCGATGATCGAGTCGTCGTTGCGGAGCGCGAAATCGAGCTTCTCCGGTGTGGATATGACGATATCCGCTTGGCCAAGAACCTCCGAGTCCTCCATCTCGATTCCAGCCGAACCGTAGAGAGATGAGACCGCGAATCCGAGTGGCACGAAAGTGTCGGAGAGGTCCCTCTCGACTTGTGCAGAGAGCGCCCTCAGCGGCGTGACATACACGACACGCTGGTGGCTGGCTAGGGAACGGAGAATGCACATTTCAGCGATGCGTGTCTTGCCTGCACTGGTCGGCAAAGCCACCACCAGGTCATCATCAGCGTCCAGGACACGACCGACCGCTTGAATCTGTGATGGCCAAAGCTCAATCGAAGCACGATCACTCGCCCTCAAGCGCCTGATGTAGTCCGTTCGCAGCGATGACCATCGGGCGTGATGAACATCATCCTCCGCAAGCTCCGGAAGCTGCTGATGTAGGCTCATTTCCCAGAGCTGTTTCGCCAAGCCTCCAGAGAGCGCTGCTGTCCACCAGTGACTGACCGCACCCAGTTCCAGTGCTGCGGCTTCCACCGACTGTAAGCGAGCGGTTGCATCTGCAACAGCGTCTCCATCTCCGATGGCTAGGCCGTGGTCAAGTAGTGCAAGGGACTTCATGAGGGAGGTGGTCAGCACTGAGTCAACGGCGTCCGGCACATCAAATTCGTCATCGTGCTGAAGACGCCTCGCCACTTCGCTATCCGAGTGATGCCCGCCGAGCAGCCACGCCGAGTACTCAGCGTGCATCTCGACTAAGTTTCGCCTAAGCAGATGCAGCAGTACGCACTCCGGCGGAGCGAGATTCTGTCGTTCCGCTAGAGATGGCAACATCGTGTATGCACGCGCTGAGTAGCCGGCAAGATGAAAGGCAACGGCGGCAGTCAGGCGATGGAAACCGCAGTTCGGACTGTCTTGCCCCCTGAGAACGACCGCCTCTATCGACTCCCCGGCAACCAAGAAGGCACGTTCCAGCATGTCGGCGTGTGGGTCCTGTGACTGTATCCGGAGAGCGAGCGCAGCAACACCGTGGGCATAGTCAAGCAAGTCCTCCGTCAGGGCTTCCGGAAAGGATGGGGATCCTTGCGGCAACATTCCGTCGCGCCAGATGAGTCCTCGCGCCAATCCCTTGTCCAGCAGTCGGCCGCCGTAGCCCGGGGCGACCACGCGTTCGAGAAGAGCAATCATGTCGTTCAGCGAGTGCACGCCTAGAGAGCTCCGTAGACGGTGCTAATGAAAGCACTGTGGTCTGCGACTCGCAGCCCGACTGCGTGACGCTTAGTGTGCGTCGCACAGGCCGCCAAGTGCGCAGCTAACAGGTTGCCTGGGTTGTTGCCAGACAGAACGAAGAGCAGGTGTTCTACACGGCAACCCTTGAAGCCATTGATGACGGCCGATTCGAGTCCGGCAGCAATATCGTGGCGGCCCTGCTCTCGCAACCTGTCTGCCACGAAGAGAACCGAGTGCCTAGTAGGACGACCGCGATCTCGCTCGAGGGCTGCGGCTGCTTCGTCGATGGCTGCAGTGGCAAGACTGGCACGGCTCTTGGACTCTCCTTTCAGGAAGACGAGAGCATCAAGACTCCCAGCTACACCGATGATGTCGTCGCCACGCAGTGCCATTTCGCGCCCATCCTTCCAGCGCAATCGACGCACTGGCACCGAGAAGCCAAGTGTCTGTTCCGCAAGCTCAGTTGCGAGGATCTCCCCCATGTCACCGGAGCGACTTCTCTTTCCGGTGGGAAGCTGCGCTCGAACCAGGGCTGCGGTCTGCGTTGCGCCATGTTCCTCAAGACGTCTCGCCAGAGTCTCAGGTGCGACGTAGTGCTCTCGAACCAGTTCACTCAAGTCGCCAAGAATTGCGTCGCGCGCAGCATCGCGTTCGACCAGAAGTACTAGGGAATGCTTCCCGGCCTCGGTGACAGACGAATCAAGCCATTTAGCGCAAACATGGTCTGTGCTCCATGTGACCCCAAGTGCGGCGTCAGCCATTCAACCCTCCCCAGTCTGTTCCGCTCAGTGGGCGCACTGCATGACCTTGGGCGGATGAGCAGCGGCCCACCCGCTTCGCTTCAGTCTAACGCTCGCGGCCGTCCGATCCGCTTCTCCTTCCCTGTCGCTGCTGGTAACAACGACAGTGTCGGCGGAGCGTCCTTTTCATGCCATCTTATTAGTCCATTCGGGCCACACTACCCCTAGTACAGAATCGAGACGAGTTCGCTATGGGTCGCAGTCTCCAGAACCGTCGATGCCTGGATTCGGTGATGGTGCGCTACCATGCGCACCCCGCAGCTTTTGGAGAGTCTCCTGCCACACCTTGTTTGCCTCGATTTGGGCCTTGATGAGTTCGATTTGCTTCGCCGGCTTGGACACGCCCCCGAGGTTGGCTAGACAAGTGACGATTTCGAAGCTGATCGGTGCGCGGCCAATCTCATGCTTGTGCGTTCGCGTGATGCGCTCCATCACACGATGACTGCCTGCGATTCGCCTGAGGTCTCTCACCGTCACGACACTACGGCTGAACAGCGCCTTCAACAGAGGATCGATTTCCGACTGACCACAACGGATGCCGATCTTCTCCAGGACTCGCGGCAGGTTCTCCGCATTCAGCGGATCACTGTCCAGAATCTCCCTCTCCTCCTGGAACCTGGCCAGCTCATCAGCCAGGAACTGAAAGTGCTCGTCAATGGCTTGGAGATGCGCCCCGATGATGTCGAATTGCTTCGAGACAGCGAACGACGTCTGCTTGTTTGGCTTGTAGCCCAGCTGATGCTCGATTTCGCTCCACGTGTCCTCGGTCAGTGTGCGAACCTGAACCTCTACCCATGGCGGTTCGTAGAGACGTGACGCATCCGGCCGAACCCGAAGACAATAGTGCACCGACGCGTAGCCGGAGTCCTTCTGTTCGCATTTCATCGAGAGCCCGATGCGCTGGGCAAGTTCCTCGTCCAGATACGCGACTGGAGGATCGTCTGTGGCCAGCTCGAGTTCCGGTGTTGACCGAATTGCCTCGTCAACGCGAGCCAAGTCCGTCAGGAAGTGCGTGACGATACGGAAGCCAAGCGTGTCGGTCATCGTTTCGATGCTCTCGGCTTTAAGTCCCAGCGGGAAGTCGGCGGGCTTTCGCGCAATCTTATCGATGACACTCTCGGGTCGCTTCACGCGATCCCTGAGACGATGGATTGGTGTCGGCAGGGGCTTCTCGGGCTCGACGCGGGACTCCCAGTAGACTGGATCCTGCCAAGGAAGGATGATCTGGAGCAGTTCGTCACGTGCGGGGAGAAGCGTGAACTCAATGTACTCCGTGTACGCGTCTAGGAAGGCCCGTTGCTCGTCCGCTGAATGGTCTGGCATAGCAGCCTCCCTCCGCGCTTGTCCCGGCTTGACCGTCGGCAGATCATGCGTGTGCTATACGGCACTTGTCCCCCGGCGTCACCTGTCGCGCAACTACACCCCTATCGGAAGCCTACAGTACGCCCGACCGCCGTCAAGTGCTGTCGGTTCAGGTCGTTGGGCGATGGGGATAACGCGGTTGCGCTTCAGCTGAAGCGCCGCCCCCGTTGCCTTGCCACCCGTGCACACCCTACGGGCGGCGCTTTCTGCTGGAAGCGCTTCCATGAAAAGGACGCGGCTGCAAGTCGCGAGTCTGAGCTCCGTTCTTGATCGATCATAGACCCCTCGGGCCAGCAGTCCTCATTCCTGACGGCTTCGGTGAGAGCCAAGCTTCCATTCGCGCTCTTTGAGGTTCGGCGCACGGGACCACTCCTCGCATTCAGGCGATTCGCGTCAACTCTAGACTGCCTACTCTAGGTTCCCCTTCGCCCTGATGCGGGCCCAGCCAGTTGCCGACCATCGCACTACCATCCGCGTTCAAGTGAAGAAAGAACGCACCTGACATCCGGCTCCCGGGATCCATATCGGTCCAAGAGCCGGTGATGGTCGCTCCGCGCAGCACGCCCCGTACCTTGAGACAGAACCCTCCAGGAGACGTGGGTTCGCAGATGCCGCGGACCCTGTTACCGACCTGCACTGTCCGCATCATTGCCCGCTCAGCGTGATTGCCTTCATCGTGATGAATCAGGTACTCGAAGTCCCAGTTCCCGCGCAGGTCCTGACCGGTGATGAATGCGCCAGTGTCAAAGCTCGACAGGACGGAATCGATGCGATCCTGAACTAGTGACGTCGCAATGACTCCGGCAAGCGCGCCCAGTACAAGGGTCACTACTGCCCCAAACACTTCCCACACGTGAAACCTCCCCCGATCATGTGGCGAACGTCACTTGAGATGAGCGGCAACGCGAAGCGTCGTCCGCTCGATCTCAGGGCTAGCCGTCACCGTGTACAAGTTCACAGGCTCCCTTAGAGCGGCGTCTTCAGCTGTACGGTAGAGTCAAGCAGGCTCGGCGGAGTGCCTGACTCGGCGCACGCCTCCTCCTGATCAGCCGCGACGGCTGCGCCCAATGTCCTCGGCGGCACCACCAGCTCCCAGCACACGAGCTGAAGGTCGCGCTCGCTCGGTGGACGCGTCGCTGGCCGTGGCAGGGGCCTATCGAGGCCCTTCGCCTCGAGCCCCATCCACAGCCTCTCGAGCGCCCCTGACACCACGGCAGGATCAGCGTCAGCCACCTTCAGCGCCCTATACGCCTCCTGAACGCTGTCTTCACGCTTCAGCAGATCGCTCGGGTGAGGCTGGTCGCACCAGTCAAAGAGTGTGTCCGCGAGATTGCCCAGACGTTCTTGCACGTTGGGGTCCTGCAACCGCAAGCGGATCTGGCGCACCAGTTCGCCGGGGTCCTGAGCGCTCATGCGACGCTGGTACTCCTGCCCCAGCTCCGCGATCGCGGTCTTCAACGGTTCGATCAGGTATTGGAAGGGGTTGTCCTCGGGGCCGAGCTCGGCACGTGCGTCTTCTGGATTGCAGGCGATTCGCGACGCAGCCTCGATCGCTGACGAGATCACCGGTGAAGCGTCTGCCGGATAGAACCGCCAAAACACCTCGCCGCCAAATTCGTCCGGCATCTTGAGCTGCACGAACACCCCAGGCTCGTCGCTCTCGCGAATGCTGTGAATGCCGTCGGGGAGACTCCTGACGTCCTGGGTGCCGAGTGACTTCACGAGGTCGATATAGGCGCGAAGCTGGTCGAGCGCATCGTCGAACTCCGCGCGGCGCTCGCCTTCGAGGTAGACGGCCTCGGCCTCGTTGCCGCCCTGCTGGATGCGCATCATGTCGTCGAGCGCCTTCGCCTCAATGACCTCTCCAAGTACCGATGCATCGAGACCGAGCGTGGCATCGATCGCCTTCACTCGTGACGATAGCTTCTTGACGAGCTTGAGCAGATCCTCGAGGCCCTTCTCGGGCATGACGTTGTAGAAGTACACGCGCTTATGCGGCGAGAAGAGCCGGTCGATGCGTCCGGCCCGCTGGATCATACGCACCGGGTTCCAGTGAAGGTCGTAGTTGAGCAGGTACTGGGCGTCTTGCAGGTTCTGGCCCTCACTTAGCACGTCGGTTGTGATGAGCGCGTCGATGCGCGCTTCTCTGAAAGGCGTGATCTCAACTGCAAGCTCCGGGTCATCGATGTCGCGGTCCTCGCGAAGCGCGGCAAGCGGCGCGAAGTGGGCGAGTACCTGGGCCCGCCGCCTCTTGTCGTCTGAGCCGGTGAGAACCGACAGCCAGCGCTCTCCCGTGAGATTCGAGAGACACCGCACATCACCCTTGAGTCCGTCGGTCGGACCACCGAAGGCCTGGAACAGATGCGCCGCCGTGTCTTTGTAGTTCGTGAAGACGACCACCTTGACCGGCACTCCATTGTCGTCGAGCGCAGGAAGCCCGTCGATGACCGCGCGCAGAGCGGCGATCTTCGGATCCTTCGAGGGGTCCGCCGCCTCCAGTCCCTCGAGCGCGGCGAGGAGACCCTGCAGCGAATCTCGATCAGCGCGAACAGCCTCGGACAGCTTGCTGACGTCGCATTGTGCGGTGTCGACCTGCTGCAGCGAATCGAGCAGCGCCTTCACGTCCTCGTCACCCCCGGCTGCCTCGAGCGCTTCGTCATCGAGTGCCCCGCCTAGCAGCACGCGGAGGCGATCCCGCTCCTTGGCGAAGAGCACCTTGCCCTGGTCGAGGAAGGACAGGAACAGGTCGAGATAATTGACTTGATTGCGGACGGTCGCCATGAGCGCCGCAACCGAGCTCTCCATGCGCTTCAGATAGATCGTTCGAATGATGCCGATATAGGCGTCGTTACGCTTCACAACGCTTTCGGTGTCTGTGCGCTTCATCCCCGGACGCTCGATGCCGTACGCCTCGAGGTTGTAGACGGCGAAGTTGAGCGACTCAATCGCCTCGATGACACGTGAGTAGACATCGCCGTAGAGCTCCTTGAGTCCGTAGGTGATGGCCTGCGGAATCTCGTGCTCAGGGAACACGAGCGGGCGCCCGTCGACTTCAAGTGGTTCTCCGGCCTCCTGGCGCTGACGGATGTCGTGGCGCGTGCGTCGTACGAGTGTGAGCAGCATCGTGTTGAGCAGCCCCGGTCCGCCGCCGGTCTTCTCGAGCGCGCGGAACTCGCCTTCGAGGTTGCCGACCGGCCCGCGCCCGGCGTACCAGCTGTTGTCGCCGCGCGTGATGAGCATGAGCTGGTGGTAGAGATCCCACAGCGTGTTGTTGATAGGGGTGGCGGTCAAGAGCAGCACACGCTTGTCCGGTTTGGCGCCGGCCCGAATGATCTCCATGAGCGCCCGGTAGCGCTTTGTGCCCGGATTGCGGAAGTTGTGGCTCTCATCCACGAGCACAATGTCGGCGTCCTGCAGCGCCCTGAGCTTGCGGCGTCTGCGCTCGCGTTCGAGGTTGTCCTCGATCTCGTCGATGTCGGCAAGCTGGGGCAGGTACTCCATGCTCACCGTCTCGCCAAAGATACCGTTGGCGTGCAGACGCTCGGACGACCAGTTGCCCTCGAGCTGGGCCGGACACACGACAAGCGCCCTCACGCGGTTGCTCTTACGCAGCGTGTACTCGCGAAGCACACCAAGGCCGATGTAGGTCTTGCCGAGACCCACTGAGTCGCAGACCATAGCACCCCAGTGCCGCTCGAGCAGCTCGACGGCTCGCGAGACACCTTCCTGCTGGAAGAGCGCGAGTCGACCAGCCACCTCCTCATCGAGACCGATGCCGAGGAAGTTGCCGTATGCCGCGTGCAGAGCCTTGAGGAACACCTGCCACGGCGTGAAGCGCCGACCGAAAAGCACGCACTCTTCGAGCAGGCGGATGAACTCGTCTTTGCAGTCCTGCGCTTCGTCCCACTTGCGGTCAAACCACGCCTCGAGCTCGTCGACCACCGGCGTCGGCCCGGTCTCCATCGTGATGAGGTTGGCCTCGATGTTGTCCTGCAGCCCACCCTTGGTGAGGTTGCTGCTGCCCACCGCACCGTAGGCGGCCTTCTCCTCGCGAAGGATGTACGCCTTCGCATGAAGGCGCTCGGACGTGTTCGCCGAGAGCACCTCACCTTCGGGTACGGTGCCAGTGGCCGGCCCGAGATAGCGGCAAACCTCGACCTCGGGGCGCGAGAGGAAGCGGACGAGTTCTTGGACCTTGTGCCACGCGGCGAGATCAAACTCCTTGCGCGCCTCGTAGCTCTCCTCGCCCTCATCCTCGAGGAGTTGCCTGCGCTGCTCGTGCGTCATCAGCACCCAAGGCAAGTCGCCCTCGAGGAACTCGAACCAGTCGATCGCCTCGAGCGGGCCGGCGTGCTCAGCGTCATCCGACTGGCCGGAGAGCAGCTCACCTGGGCCACGCCGCCGCATGAAGGGGCGCTCGCCGAGCAGGATACGCACCTGGTTCGCATCTTGGAGACCGGACTGGATCTCGCGGAAGCCATCCGGGGTGAAGTAGGCGGTGGCGATACGCACGCTGTCGGGCTGCACCTCGCTGAAGGCACGGGCGAGTTCGGCGAGCATCGTGCCGGTGATTTCATCGTTGGCGATGAAGCGGCGGATATCAGTCATCTTCAGCCTCGGCATTCGTGAGGTAGGCTCGCTGCGCCCTCCAGTCAGCCAGCAGCGCAGCCTCTTCGGCCGTCACCCCGTAGACATCATCTACCAAGTCATTGATGGCATCGTCTTGCGAACCCGGGGACTCCGCGCTAGCGTCTACCAGATTCTCGAGAAGCGCCGCTGTCTCCGGCCTTGGCTCAACAATCGGGAGAGGGACCATGGGGGACTTCTCCCATTCCAAGAAACCGCCCTGCTTCTCGCTCAATCGCGTTGCCGCCGCCAGCACGAACATCAGGGACGAGTTCATGACCGCCACTCCCCACTTAGGGAGCCCGGTTGCGATGTAGCACTTCTGGTTCGTGTAGAACCCGTCCTCGTCCCAAAGGAACCGGGGCTCGGGCGTGATGGTTGCCCAGACAACCTTCGGCTGCTCGAATTCCCTGTAATACGTGCACGAGCGCAGCTCCCACCACCAGCGGCCCTGATCGGCACGAGGGCGCAGTCGGTCCTCGTAGGCAGTCATGTGCCGGTGAATCGCTGGAAAGGAGTCCGCAAAGATCGCTCGCGCGTCCTTCTCGGTCGTAGCGTACTTCCAGGGGTGCGCGCAGTCGGCATCGCCCGAGTTCTGGATCGCGATGAGGTACAGGCCCGCCCATTCGGGCTTCCAACGCTTGATGTCTCGTCCACGAAGCCACGGCTTGATGAGCTCGATGCTCTCGGGGTCGGCCGCGATGAGCGCGGCGCACTTGGCCTGGTCGATGACGAACGCCTCGTTGAAGCCGGTCAGGACGCCCCGATACATCCGCCCCTGGACGAACTCGCCGAGCGGCGTACCAATCGCCATGATGCGGTCGAACAGGCGCACGAGCTGCGGGTCCTCCAAGACCCAGCCGTCTTTGCGAAGCAGCGCCTGCGGGAAGCCGTCGATGCGGTTGCGCTCGAGCAGCGAGTCGAGGTTCTCGAGCTGCTCACGCACACTCGAGACGTTCTCGGATGCTCCTGCCTCGGCAAGCGCCTGTCGCACCGGATGCGTGAGGCGAGCGACCGAGACCGTGTCAGCGGGATCCGGGGCGGTCTTGCGGCCGATGAGCACGGATGGATACGCGATTGCCGCGAACACCGCAAGGTCGCCGAAGTCAATGGCATGCTCGATCTGTAGGTCGGCTGGCAGGAGCGCCCTGAGTCCCTCTCCGTAGGCCGCCCGGTGGAACTTGTTGCTCGTGATAAAGGCGAGCCGACCGTCATCCTTGAGAATCTGCAAGGCGCGGGCGAAGAAGTAGACGAGCAGATCGGCCGTACCCGTGTGCACCTCGGCGAAGCTCAACGCATACGTCTCTTGATCGATGGCGGCGAGCTTCTCCTGGCGTACGTACGGCGGGTTGGCGATGACGATGTCGAACCCGCCCTGCTCGAAGACCTCGGAGAACTCGACCGGCCACAGGAACGGCTTCTTGTAGGGCGCATCAGGAGACAGGCCGTCGAGAACCTTGCGAAGGTGCTCATGGCGCTCGACGAACGCGGCAGCCGCCTTCTCCTCACGCTTGAGGTCACGCGCGCTTGCGCCCATGCGCCTGAGCTTGTCCAGCCGGGTCTTCATGTCAGTGAGCGACCGCTCCACCCCGGCAAGCTGGTCGGAAATCTGGCGCGCCACCAGCTCGAGCTGCTTTCCCTTGATCTCGCGCCGCAGCTCACGGGCCCTGACCGAGTCGCGAAGCGTCGCGTACTCGGCACGAAGCGCCTCGAGCTCCCGCTCGGCCTCGGCAAGATCATCGAAGAGCATCGCGTCCTGGTGTCCGCTGCGCGGCAGCGTTTCGCGCAGGCGAGTATCCCCGATGCGGTCAACAAGACTGTCGCCCGCCTCGAAGCGGAAGTCGAGGTTCGGCAGCGGGACGGGACGCTCGGCATCGACCACCATCGAGAGCCACAGCCTGAGCTGGCAGATCTCAACCGCCTCCGGATTAATGTCGACCCCGTAGAGGCAGTTGGTGATGACTGCCTCCTTCCACTCGGCGACCTTTTGGCCACCAATCTGTACCTTCACGTCGGCGCTCTGCTCTATGCCAATGAGCAGTTGCACGATCTCCTGCAGCATGCCGACCGGGAACGCACCCGAACCGACGGCCGGGTCACAGACTGTGACCGACAGAAGCGCCTCTTCAAGCCGCTTGCGCTCCTTGGGCGTGAGGTACACGTCGGTGGCGGCCGGGTCGATTGCCTCGAGCCGCAACCGCGCGAGCGTCTCCCGGCTGACCTCGGTCCGCTCGACGAGATAGCCGTCGAGTGCCTCGCGGCACATGAAGCGGACGATCTCTCGCGGCGTGTAGAAGGTGCCCGTCTTCTTGCGGTCCTCGTTGAGGTTCTCGAACACCTTGCCCAGGAGCTCGGGATCCGGGTCGACCGAGAGGTCGTCGGGCGTGGATTCCTGCGTGGTGAAGCGGTAGCTCGACAGCAATCCGAGAAGCGTGGGCGCACGGCCGTCGTGTGCACGAGGGTCGAAGAGCTCGTTCGGGACAACGATATCGATGTGCTCGCGACCGTCGCCGTAGAGCCGGTCTTCGACGGCAGTCGGAACGAAGAGTCCGCCGTTGAGGTACGGGATGTCTCCGAGTGCTTGCGCCTTCTCGGTACGCCGCGCCGGTTCGACAGCGAGCGTGTTGAAGAACAGTGGCAGCAGCGCGTCGTTGAAGTAGTTGCGGTGGTCAGAGGCGGTGCGTCCGTAGAGATTGACGAGGTACGAGGCGTCGGCGTCGAGCCAACCCTTCGCCTGGATGAACCACAGGAAGAGCACGCGTCCGAGGTTGCGGGTCACGAAGCGTCGCAGCTCGGCTTGCGTGGCCTCGTCGTCTTCGGCCGGGTCAAGCAGCGGATGCCCGGGGTTCGACTCCGCGAGTGCGGCGACGAAGCGGTCGCGGAGAAGGCGGAACTCCCTGTAGAAAGCGTCGGTGACCCGCTCGACGCTGAAAGCGTCGTTCCACTTGCGGGTGATTGCCGCGGTACCCATGCCGGGAGAGAGCTCGAGACCCTCCAGCAGCTCGAGGTGGTGCCGGTTCGGGTTCGAGCGGGCGACGATCGCGCGAATCGTTCCGAGCTGACCGTTCGTGCGCTGACGTGGCAGAACGAGTTCGATGTCGTCGACACCTTCGCCGGTGAGCGCGATAAGGATGTTGCGATCGCCGGCCGGTGCGAGTTCAACGAGCGCCTTGGCGATGCGGCGACGCGCGCGCTCACGAGCGGACGGGCGGTCGCCCCATTTGGGGATCGTAGCGACCCACAGGGCCGCCCTGCCGACCTGCTCAAGAGCGCCGACACGATGGAGGCTGGTGACCACGTCGGCGAGGCGAGTGCCGATCTCGGTGCTTGTGTCGGCGGCGAAGTCGAGTGGGGATGCCACGGGCGCCAGGCCAAGGGCTTCGGACACACCGGCCCAAGCCCCTCTTGCCGATGCCGCGAGGGCGCTTCTCAGAATGGCTCGACCGGTCAACAGGCTCTCCCTCTAAGCACACAACTCGGACTGGACCTCTGTCCATGATACTTGCACCGCCCATGCTCATGCTTACAGACTGCATCGCGGCAGCGTAAACGGCCGACATTGAACCACTGCGCCGACGCTCCGCTCCCAACCCGAACCTGCGACACGGGGTGTGCCGTCTGTGTGGCAGCAAGGGCAGCCGTGCTACTCGAACACCTTCTCACGCGCATCAACCTCAACTGTTGGACGGAGGCGTTGGGTAGCTCCTGAATGGTCTTGGAGCCATCACGCAGTGTGCGACCCATGGTAACGATATGCAGCTGTCTCTTTGGGGTGTCGTAGAAATCACTAGGTACTTCGCGCTCGCAACCACGGTCAAATCAGGGAGAGAAACGTTCTTCTTGTTCTTGAAGAACAACTCGTAGAAGCGATCCACCGAGATCAGACAGCTGCTTGTCAATCTCATCCCACCAGTCGTTACAGAGTCGGTTCGCCAAGAAGCAAGCATCGACGACGGAATAGTTTCTTCCGTCATCCGGCATGCAGTTGATCTTACTGGTGCGAGCCATGAGACCCCTGTGCATGGCTATCGAGCGGTTCCGCACCGCGAAGAACTCAGGCGACGCCCAGCCGCTCGAACAGGACGCTCAAGCTCTCCTGCTCAGGAACGAAGACGACAGCGACATCGAAACTCTGCCCTTCCGCACTCAACGTGGTCCGCA
Source organism: Clostridiales bacterium (assembly GCA_018333995.1). NCBI lineage: Bacteria > Bacillati > Bacillota > Clostridia > Eubacteriales > Clostridiales bacterium. Next base: position 27,433 of record JAGXSG010000021.1, read on the forward strand.
CAAGCGCCGCCCACGGCGCTCCCCCGGTCACCTTGGCGGTCGCCTCTTGGAGGATTGTTCCAGCAAAGTCGAGCTCGAACACCGCGTGCTCAAGGCGAGCGTCTAAACCAGCCAGCTGCGAAATAGCGCCTACATACTTCTCGGCGAGTATGGTACCCGCTTTCACGACGAGCGCCTCCTCAGCCGCGCCAAACAATCGCGTTGCGCCGGGAGCTCTGCCTTCTGCGATGTCACAGAGCTCGAGCAAGGTATCGCACGTCGCGATGATGAGCACGGCTCCGTGCATGTCGCCAGACACGCGAGCGCACGTAGCGCCTACGAGCGTCTTCGCGATCCCAAACGCGAACGATACCTCACCGGCGAGAACGGTCTGCAGCACTGGCGGGGACAACGAGAAGCGTCGTCCAAGAATCTCCGAGAGCGCCGTTGCGGCATGTCCCGCGCCGATGTTCCCTACCTCACGAAGCGCGTCGATCTGTAACGGCGTGAGCCTCTCTGGTGTGCTGGCACTCTCCGAGACGAGCAACTGCTCCACGCTGAGTTCCGAGACCTCGTCGATCTCTCCGATCGAGTCGATTATGTCTTGCAGCGACCGGTCCGTCCGGATCGTCACGGAAAAGGCTCGCTCGAAGCGCTCTTCTTCAAGACGCGTCAGTGTCGGCTCGCTTCCCGTAATCTCGCCGAGTTCCGACAAGCGCTTGATGACAACGTGTGCGCGGAGCGCCTTGAGCACGCACGACTCCTCCAGGGTGACATCAACGCGGACGATGGCGTGAGCGATGTCGCGCGCTGCGAGTCCGGCGGCAGACGGCATCGCGTGGTACGCGCCGTACCGGTCAGGATCGAGATCGGGCCACGGCATATCCGGAGGCGTCTGCGAGTTCATATCGGCTCCGATGAGGGGCCTCATCGCTGAAGTGGCTTCTCCCAGAGCCCCGATGAGTGCCGGGGTTACCACCGCGTCGCCCGTGTTCACCGAGTGCGCGAGCCGCTCCATGCGGGCCGCAAGCTCAGCCGATCGATCGAAGCCCATCGCTGAGCACATCCCCTTGAGTGTATGCGCCGCGCGAAAGATCTCTTCGGCCGTCATCCGGTCATCCGGATCGTGGGCGAGCACCGCAAGCCTGCTCTCAAGCACGCCGAGGTACTCCTCGCTCTCCTCGGCGAACAGATCACGATAGGCGCTCATCTCATTCACGCGTCGCCTCCTTCGCACGCACAGTTCTCCGGATCTCAGCCGGTATGGCATCGATGCTGATGGTCCGGTTAGAGGCGCGTTCCTTGATCGCAGAACCCGGCATCCCCCACACGATACTTGTCTTCTCATCTTGCACGATAGGGGCACCGCCCGCATCTCGGATCGCGCGCAGCCCCAGCGCGCCGTCCGATCCCATGCCAGTGAGCACTACGCCTACCGCCTGGGAACCGAACCGCTCGGCCACGCTGTAGAACAGCAGGTCGGCGGCTGGCCGGACGCCGTGCAACGGCGGCGTGAACGCATCGAACGCGATCCGGGCATCGGGCGGTTGACCCACTACAACCATGTGAACTCCATGCGGTGCGAGATATCCGCGCCCGCACTCCAGCGCCATGTCCTCCTGCGCCTCTACGACATCGATACCGCCGGCGCGTGAGAGCCGCCTCGTCAGCGACGCCGAGAAACCGTGGGGCAAGTGCTGCACGACAAGTACCGCCGCGGCCAGCGAAGATTCGAGCCCCCTGAAGACCTTCTCCAATGCTGGGGGACCCCCCGTCGAGGCCGCAATCGCCACCACTATCTCGCAGCCGGATTCGATACTACCCGGCTTAGATGCCGCCCTTGACACGCGTGGCTCGGCGGCGCGTGCCGCAATCGCGGCCATCGTCCGCGCGATGGCGTTCTTGTCGATCGCCACCACGTCGGGCGAGACACGATACGCTGTCTTGATCGTTTTGATGAGCTGCTCTGACAGTTCCCCCACCGACATCGTGAACCGGCCCTTCGGTTTGGGCAGGAAGTCTACGGCACCAAGCGCGAGCGCCTGGTACGTGGTATCGGTGTCGTCCGCGGAAGAGAGCATGACCACTCGCGCATCACTGACCGAACGGATATGCGGCAGAGCTTCAAGTCCGCTGAGCTCGGGCATCTCGATGTCGAGCGTCACCACATCCGGATCAAACGCTCGCGCCATCTCAACGGCCTGCACGCCATTGCGGGCGACACCAACGATCTCGATACTCGGGTCAAGCGATAGCGCCTGATGGAGCATCTGCCGCACAAGCGCCGAATCGTCGACGATGAGGACCCTGATCGTCGCCCGCATGTGGTCTGGACGCGGCACTGCTATCGCTGGGCGCCAAGACACTTCGTGACGAGCTCAAGAACTTTGGCTGGCTGGAACGGCTTAACGATAAAGTCAGCCGCGCCGGCCGCGAGCGCCTCGGCAATCATCGAGTCCTGACCCATGGCGCTGACCATGATGATCCGCGCACCGGGATCGCGCTCACGGATGCCCCGCACCGCCTCCACGCCGCTCATCGCCGGCATGGTGATATCCATTGTGACGAGATCAGGTGTGACTCGAGCGTACTCTTCGATCGCCTGTGGTCCGTTTCCGGCCTCGTGAATCTCGTATCCGGCGGCCTCAAGGATGTCGCGAAGCATCATGCGCATAAACGCAGCGTCATCGACGACCAGGATTGTCGCACCCATCCCTCATGTCCTTTCGCGCCAGCGTGCCGCGTCACGGATTCCCCGTGCATAATACCTGAAACAGACGCGCGACACTGTGACGCACCCCTCACTTCCCTCTATACGTCCCAGCGACCAGGTATCCACCTCCTCCTCGTGCTTTCACCCGGTACATCGCACTGTCGGCTCGCTTGAGAAGCGAGTCCGCGTCGTCACCCTCACGAAAGTGTGCGATGCCGATGCTCGCCATCGCGGCATGTATTCCCTCGGTGTTCGTACGGTACGCCTGCAGCGCGGCAAGAATCTTCTCGGCCACGGTCACCGCCGCTGAAGGCACCCCGGCGTCGGCGAGCAAGACCACGAACTCGTCACCTCCCAGTCGCGCCACCGTGTCGCTCGCCCTCACCGACGAGGCAAGGACGTGCGCGACGAGACTGAGAACCTCATCACCTCGCGCATGGCCGAGGGTATCGTTGATCCTCTTGAAACCGTCCACATCGCAGAAGAGCACCGCGGGGGTGACTCCTTCGCGACGAGCGCGAGCGAGAGCGCTTTCCAGCCGGTCACCGAGGAGCAAGCGGTTGGGAAGGCCGGTCAGTGAATCGTGGGTAGCGTGATGCTCCGCGCGCCGCTCGGCCTGTTTGCGTTCGGTGATATCGCGGATCACCGCGATGATGTAGGGTTCCACCGCCGATTCGATCACGCGAGCGTTGACCTCGACCGGAATTTCGCTCCCGTCGGCTCGCCGGTGGACCGACTCGAACAAGGTGCCCTCGGCCGTAATCTGATTGTCGCGGGTCGCATCCGGAGGAGCGGGCGGGGCGCCATCGGGAGTGGCGATCAGGTCGTAGATTCGCGCGCCGATGAGCCTCTCGCGGGCAACTCCATAGAGGGACTCAGCTGCGGGATTCACCTGGAGGATGCGTCCATCACGCACCCTCACGAAGAAGACCACGTCACTCATGTGCTCAAAGAGCGCGCGGTATTCATCGCGTGTGTGGTCAGGACGCGACTCGGGCTTGTCCGGACGTGTTGTCATGTCGGCTCTGTTTCGCGAGTGCCGGCGCCCCGTGCATCCCCCATGTAGCACATCGCGTGCCCAACGAGCTACGTGTAAGCATTGCATCTGGCGCAGCGGCACATGTGCGCATGCGGCAGACTTCTTATTAGCGTCGATTCCGTGGTAACATGCGATGTTTTCACCCTATGAACCAGTCCTTCGGGGAGCACGGATGCAGGTTCGCGTAGCCATTGTGAAGACCATCGGCGTGCTGAGTTCAATCGCCCTGTTCGCGACCTCTGGCGCGCTCGCGTGGGCCGCCACCGAAGACTACGCTGCCCGCGCACGCGTTCCGATGGGCGTGACTCTAACGGGAGGCCGTGACCTCGGCGGCATGACCGCGAGCGAAGTACGCCGCGCGCTCTTGGATGACATCGCCGCGTCGTCGCGCGAACCGCTCACCATCACCGCCGACGGCCAAACGTTCACGCTCGATTTGCGCCGCCACCTCACGATCGACATCGAAGGCGCGGTTGCGAGCGCATTCGAACCGGTGCTCGACTCCGCGATTAACCAGCGGGTCTGGCGTACCTTGGCCGATGAGCCCGTCTACCACGACATCGAGCCGGCTGTCAGCGTCGACCGTGAGTCCTTGGCTTCGACGGTGCGCACGATCGCCGCGTCCGTGTACCGCCCCGCGGTCGACGCGACGATCACCATCGAATCTGGCGCGATACTCATCCGCGAGTCGGTGCCTGGGCGTTCGACGGACGTGACGGTTGCGGTCTCCATCCTCGAGCGAACGCTTCTTGCCGGAGGTGAGCGGGTCACGATCCCGGTAGACCCGGTACCCCCCGCAGTAAGCGAGACCGACCTCGGACGTACGATCGTCGTCTCACTTCGCAGCCGCACGCTCAAACTCTACGACGGGATCGAGGTGGACCGCACGTACCGTGTCGCGGTCGGCAAGCCCGGGTACTCGACGCCACGCGGGAGCTGGGAGATCGTACAGAAACGCTACCGGCCTACGTGGGGCAACCCGGGCAGCGCCTGGGCCGCCGAGATGCCCAGGTTCATCCCTCCAGGACCCGGCAACCCGCTCGGCACGAGAGCGCTCAATCTTAGCGTCCCCGGGATCCGGATCCACGGCACCTCAAACGTCGCTTCGATCGGCACAGCGGCGAGTCACGGATGCATCCGCATGGTTCGGCGTGACGTCGAAGAGCTCTACGATCTGGTCGACGTAGGCACGCGGGTGCTTATCGTCCGCTAACGAGCATCTAATTCTGGAGCCACACCCTGTCGAGGTAGAGCCGGTGGTCCTGATGGCCGCCGCTCGTATGGTCGATCTGTATCCGCAGCTCTCCGCTACCTGATACGAACCTCGGGTGAGCGATCGGATACGTGTACAATCCGTTGACGCTCGCGGCAGGCAGCTTGCCGAGGGTGACCCAGCCCGGCGTCGCCGCTGCAAAGTCCCACGCCCGCACCACCACATTATGGCCAAGCGCCACGCCCGCCGGGTCGTAGCGGCCCCACAGCCGCAACGCCACGGGTGTGGCGGTCAATCCCGTGAAGCCGATCTCCACTCGCATCGCGGGTGAACCCTGCCGCTCATCAACGACGTAGTACGCACCGTCTTGATGGAGCACGTCGGCGAGTCCCCCCGTGACGCCATCGTTGACCGGAGCGGTGATCGCGGTTGGCCCCGCCTCCCCGACGATACGGCTGTACGCGTTCGCGGTGCTACCGAGATGGCACGACGTGTAGCACGCACCGCCATTAGGGGCTGCGTCCACCCAGTCCACATCGGAACGAATGAGGTAGCGGTTCACGCTTCCGTGATTGGTGTGGCATGTCTGGCAACTCAGGCGAAACTCGTCCACGTGGCGCGCGTGAAGCTGTGCGCCACTTGTCGCGTCGTAAAACCGGCTGACCTGGGGCGAACCGTCTGTGCCATCACGGTAGACCCCAGAGGCGTGACACCGGTAGCACAACATCCCCGCGTCTCCAGGCTCGATACCGATGACCGACGCTTTGAGCAATGGAGACGCCGGACTCGTGTGCGGGCCGATCGGCTGGGACGCGCTCGCGTTACCGTGACAATCGACACAGTAGATGCGCGCGCCCGAGGCCGGATGATCGCCCGTGACTGGATGCGCCGAGCCGCCAAGAGCCACCGAATCGAACTCAGCGGCCACGTCGCGCGGCGAGCCGCCCCACGTGGCGGGGCCGTGGCACTTGAAGCACGTCTCGTACTCGTAGTCGACACGCGGCTTGAGTGTCCCGGTCACTGGATCGTAGCCAGACGATCCTTTGAGCACACCGTAGGCGACGGGCGCGACCGCGGCCGAACCGTCGGCCACATGGACATTGTGGCAGTCGACGCACTCAACGTGGCGCGGGAACGCTCCCTGCTCCCCGGACACGTGCGCTCCCGCTACGGCGCTCGCGGGATGACGGCTACGGCCTACCGGGCCAAGATCGGCCACCACGATGCCTGGCGTCGTCCCCGCAAGCTCGACACCGCCTGCGGGGGCAGTCTCGTTAATGACGAACGTGGCACCGTCGCGGACGAGCGTCTGGAGCGATGGTGGCACGGAGACACCGGGGGTGCGAGAGAAAGTTCCCGCATTGGCAATCGCGATCTCCGCGACGCCATCGCCGTTGACGTCTCCAGCGGCTAGCGCGGCGGACGCGACTCCCATTCCCGTCTCGACATCGACACGTGCACCGAGACCGGTCGCACCGGTCTCGAAGATGGTCACGGCGTTCATCCCCGACTCATTGCGGACCGCTACCGCGACACCCGGAACAGATCCCGCCATGAACGGGCCAATTACCGTGTCCCACGCGCGAGCGCCGACGGTGCCAAAGACAGCCCGGGTCGCCTCGGGAACGGCGTCAGCCGATGCTGGCGCGTACACCGAAATACTCGGTGTAGCGGCGCCCGCATCCGCCACGGCGATGCCTGCGGCTCCTCCCGCGAGAACAGGGCCGATGGAGGGGCCGCGCGGCTCAGGGTGCAGCGTCTCAAATGAAGTGACCGCGACGGTCGCCGTATCCGCCTGGCTCACGACGTACACGGCCCACGGGCTGTCTGTCGCTGCCGCTGACCTTGCCGTCACCACGAGCTGATCGGGTGCGATGCCAAGACCGAGAGTGCCGCCCGCGATACCGGTTGCGTCATAGCCCAACGGAAACGACGTGGCGAGCGCTGATGTGAGCGTCGTGCCGTCGTGGCGGTAGAAGCGCAGCGTACTTGCGCCATCGGCGTCCACGCTTACGACCGCCGCCTCAGGCCTGCCGCTCGCGTCCAGCAAAAAATCCCCCGCCGTAAGCAACGAGGCGGTAGCCTCCAGCGAGTACGACGTGGCCGCGATACCGTCGAGCAGGTTGTAGCGGTAGACGTGGACACGGCCGGGGGAGCCGACGGAAGGGTCAGCGACCACGAGATCGTGCTCACCGGCCGCCGCGTCACCATCGATGCCACCGTACGCCACGGCAACGGAGCCGCTCCTGGCTTCAGGAGCGGACGGGACGTAGCGTCGCGGACCCTCGAGCGCGCGAGGGGCAGGGGTATTCGCAGGGGTCCACACGTGGAGCGAGCTATACGCGTGCGGAAGGACGAGGGGATCGTACGCGACCACGACCTCGTCTCCGGCAAGGTCAGTCGGCACCGCCATCGCCTTAAAATCGGTAGCGGCCGTTTGGCCATCATGACAGCGATAGCACAGTTCGCGGCCCTCGGCGTCGGCGAGCGCGGTGATGACCCCGCCTCGGCCGTCCTCGCGACCCATCGGGTTGTGGCACGACTGGCACTCGCCCGCCAGACGCGTGCTCTCTCTTGACGCCCATTCGCCGAGCGGCGCGACCGTCGCTATGGTAGAACCGTGCGACGAAGCGGTGTACGTCGCCTCTCCGCTCCACGCGGTTCCCGCACCGGCCAGCGTATGGCACACGTAGCACATCGTGCGATCATTCGAAGCAATCGTCACCGTCGCCGGCGCTGACGGGGGTGAGAAACGGGTGCGGATGAGCGGAGCGATCGCCGATCCATGCGGCTCGTGGCACACACCGCACGTGATCTGCGCGGCACCTGCTCGCGGCGTGAGTCCAGCGTGTGCGGTGTCGCGATAGACGGTAAGGCCGCGGAAAGCGCTCGGCGCGCGCGCCTCGAAGTGACACGTTGCGCAGAACTCCTCGGCAGTGTTTCGCTCCGTCCCGTCTGAGGTCAACGCACGCAAAAGCGCCTGCCACGGTTCATCCGTCGGCGTGCGCGCTGCACCGTGAGCGTCGTGGCAGCTGCTGCACTGTTTGGGAGTGGGCCCATAGGCGGACGTGTCCGGTGCGAGCACGTGCGCCGATGCGTGCGCAAAATCATCTTGGACGCCCGTGCCCGATCCGAGCGTGTCGATGCCGTGACACGCGAAACACAGCGTCGTGTCCCCCGCGCCGGTAGGCTCGGTGATAACAAGCGCGGAGCCGGTGGTTTCCCAGGTACCCGGCATAGTGCGCTCCACCACGCCAGGCGCGGTATGGGCGCGATGGCACATCGCACACGCTTCGGGAGTGTCCGCGTCGACGACATGCGGCGCGGCGGAACCAAACGCGAGAGCGGGCGCTGCGACATAGAGGCACGCCGTGAGCACGAAAACCACGCAGCTCGCGAACGACGGCCTCACCTTACCCCGTATTCCCACCTCGGCGTACGTACGAGCCGTACGGACGCCGCGACCATCCGTCATCGGCCTCTTCCGTTCTTGGTGCCTCGGCGGGTCATGCCGGCGACCAGACCCGAGAACCTTCCGGCCCAGTATACCCGTCAAAGCCACGCACCGCACCGGTCAGGACCTACTCTACCTGTGCACGCACCTGGTCGCGCGTCTGCTGAGTAAGCACGGAGGTACCGCCGAGAAAGCGGACCTCGTCGATCGCGTTCCTGTTAGCGGCAAGCGCGTCTCCCGTCACAGAAGTAAGGCTCGCCGAGTGAGTGAGAAGCATCACGGACCCAGCTTGGGCCTGCATAACGCCGCCAGCAAGCGCGTCGGGGAAGTTTTGCCCGGTGGCGAGCGCAACCCTAGTCCAGTCCAGCCCTACCGTCTCGGCAAACTGCGCGATATCGACCGCCGTCGAGTAGCGGTCGGCGCCATAGCGACGCTCGACCTTAATCGCCCCGAACGCCGCCGCGAGCGAGTCGTACGACAGCGCGCTCACCGCGCCCTCGCCGCCCAAAACGATGACCCTCTTGACTCCGTGTCCCTTCATCGCCGCGATGGTCGCGGCATTCACCGCGTCAGATGTGTCGAACAGGTAGAGCGGCCACCCCTTTGCGGCGGCGATAGGCGCTGCGGCAAGGGAGTCAGGAAACGTGCGGCCTGTAGCGACGAAGGCGGTACCGTCCCAGCCAGTGTTCTCTGCCACAATACGCGCGGCGATCTCTCGGGCGGTCTCGTAACGGTGCGTCCCCTGGAATCGTTGCACGTCAAGACCCATCTGTGCGAGCGTGCGCGACACGGCGCTATCGACGGCCGCGCTGCCCCCGACGATGACGACCCGATCAGCCCCGAGACGCACGATCTGGTCGCGAGCTTCCGCGGACAGAAACGCTCTGCGCGTCAACAGAAGGGCCGCCCCACGCACGCCGGCTAGGCCAGACGCCGAGAGCGCGTCGGGAAACGACTCGCCCGAGGCGAGCACCACAGTGCGCCTGCCGTCAGGTCCTCGCGGCATCGGGCTGGCGGGAAACGCGATCGCGGTCGCGCGCGCGGCGGTCGCGTACCTGTTCGCACCCGCGACCTCGGTAAACGCTGGCGGCAGATCGAGCCGCACCTCACGCGTGCCCTGCGACGAGTTGCCAAGGGAGTCAGTTGCCCAAAAGTGGATGGTGTGGACACCCGAACGCGATATCACGATATCCGCCGAGGCGCCCGCGACCGGCACCCAAGGAGCACTCGGATCGAGGCGGTACGCGAGGTGCGCCACATGTCCTGCGTGCGAGTCCGCCGCCGCTATCCGGACAGTGCCTGCGAGCGGTTGCTGCGAAACCACCGTTGCGGTGACCACAGGTGCGGTCACGTCGACACGTACCTGGACCGTTGCCGCGGCGCTCCACACATCGGCGTCTCTGGCACGCACGTACACGGTATGGGTTCCGCTCGGGACGCCGCTCAGGGTGGCCGAGGTCTCCGTCGTCATCACCTCGAGGGCGGCTGCGGGGTCAAGCGAGTACCAGTAGCCCCTGATACCGGTGCCAGACGCTTCCCACCCAAGCGCGATCGAGTCGTTTCCGTACCACGCAGTGGAAACCGGATGGCTCGTTGAGCTCAATGCGGTTATCTCGGGCGGAGCGGGCGCGCCTGGTGAGCGCAACACGACCTCCATCGAGCCTGACCGCTCGTTTCCCGCACGGTCGGTCGCACGATACGCAAGCTCGTACGTCCCAATCGCATCGAAGTACAGCGTTGACGAGGTTCCCATGACCGGCGTCCATACGCCACCGCCAATGCGGTACTCAAACCCGGTAACGCCCGAATGCGCATCGGAAACTGACAGGTTCACCGCGACGGGTTGCCCCTCGTAGATATAGCCGCTTGCATTGATGTCGTGCGAGAAGACCGGGGGCGCGGTATCGACACGCACTGGCAGAGGATCACTCGGCGGCCCCCACTGGCCCCACACGTCAAGCGCTCTGACCCGCACATACCACTCACCGCTCGCTTGCGCGGTCACGCCAGCGGAAGGGGAGCTCACGCCACACATCAGTGTGGTCGGCGGCACCGCTGCAGGAGAGGCATCAAGCACGTACGAGTACCCGACGATGTACTCCGGGTTGCCGGCGTCCCACACGAGGCTCACTGCCGTTTGAGACTTCCACGCCGACGGGTCGGGATGCGACGATGAGACCAGGCCTGTGACAACAGGCGGAGGTGCGGCGAAGTCAGCGCGTTCCCACGTCGCGCCATCGCTCGAATACAAAATGACGCCAACGCCGCCCACCGCCACGGCCTCAGAAGTGCCTGGACGCGCGGCGATTCCCCTGAGATCGAACGAGGAGACGGCCTGCGCGCTCCACGACGCGCCACCGTTGGTCGTGCTGATGATCCTCCCCGAAGGCCCTACCGCCCACGCGCGGTTCCCGTCGGACATCGCGACGCTCCTCAAGTCGACGGTCACCCCCGTCGCCGTCGCGGTCCATGCATCCCCGCCGTTCACGGTGCGCCACGCTCTGCCGCCCGCGCCCACGACCACGCCCGCGCTCGACGTTCCAAACGCGATGCCAAGAAGCGGTCCAGCGTTCGCGAACGCGGTCTTGTCCTGGGATTGCCACTGTCCAAACAGCCTGGTGACCGGATCGTACGCTCGCGTCCACACGAAACCGTTGTTGGCGACAGGAGCGTCACGGTTGGCCTGGTAGCGATCGTGTCCAGCTACCCACGCCCTCTCAGGACCCGCCGCGCCAATTCGGACATCCACCGAATAGAACTCACCCATGCCGAGGAATACCGGCTCATTGTGCGTAATGGGGTCGAGATACTCCCTGGCCTGGAAGAGCGTCGCCCACTCGCCGTAGAGGACGGGCGGGAAGCGCCGGAACATAAGCGTTGCGGCCGATGACGACGTTCCCTGTCGCCCCGCTGCAAGTCCCGTCATCCCTTCACCGCCGGAGAGGCTTTCGCTGATCACCGCAAGATCGAACACCGCCCCGGGACCCTGCGAAGGGAAGATGCTCTGCGCTGTTCCGGTCGAACCGTGAGGGTACGCCGGTGCCCACGTCTTGCCACCGTCGGCAGTGTGAAAGAGCACCCCCGCGCGTGAGATCGTCCATCCGCGATTCGCGTCGATAAACGACACTCCCGTCAGTTCATGCGTGCCACCAGGCATGACGGCCGCCCGCACCCACGTCCCCGGCTTGCCGCCCTCAGTCGAGCGCACGACCGTTCCCGAGGACCCCACGGCAACGACAAGCTGGCTGGTCGCGTACGTTACCGCATTGAGACTGGCCGAGGTGATTCGCACGGTGGAAGCGGTAACCGCATGGGCCTCCATTGGGGTGGCGAGCGGAAACATCGAAAGCGCGAGCGCCCATGCGAGAAGAACTCTCGCGGAAGCATCCATCACGTGATTCAACATGCGACACACCCCTTTAAGTAACGCCGGTGCGGTGCCGGCCGCACAGTACGAGCACATGGAGCACCTAACATGCACACATCAGCAAACGACATGCCCCGCATCCGGCCAATCATCCGTCTGCGTCCTCCGGGTCTCTAACAGCACGGTCCCCGTCTGGGCGTGGCGCCGAGTACGCGAACTCCTCAACGAATCCGGCCACGTCAAGTACATCGATGCCGCTCGCGGCTGCTACCGCCGCAAGCGATGAGTGCTCGGTAAGTAAGACCCGGTGGCGCCGAGCGAGCGAGAGCGTCGCCGCGAGCTCAGACCCGAGTTCGAACCTCTCATCGAGCGCGGTCGCATCGGGATGCGAGTACTCAGAGACCTCCGCGGTGGGACCGGGACGGCGACGCGCTCCATCGGCGGTCTCGGGGGTCACGATGAGGCGCACCGGCCGCCATCCCCTCGAAGCCTGGGCAACATCACGAAGACGGTCGAGCGCCTCACGGGAGGCGACGACACGCACGGTCCGGACGAGCGCGAGTAACGCGATTGGCGAGAGGAGAAATGGTGCCGCGATCAAACCGTACCAGCTCGGGCCACCCGGCCACGCCAAAGGCACGCGAGCGTCCGGAGGGGCCCACTCGAACACCTGAATTCGGGCGTTCCCGGTGTCCGCTACGTAGAGAGCGTCCGCGCTGACCGCGACATCGTTTGGAAAGGACAGGCCGCCGGCTCCCAAACCGGGGCCTCCGATCCGTCCGAGTTCCGTCCCGATATCGTTGACAAGGACGACCTCGTGCGAGAACGCGTCGACGAGCGCGAAGTGCGGGCGTCTTGCCTGCTCGCTCGGCGGCAAGAGCTCAACTCCCCTGATCAACCTGCCAAGGGGAATCGAACGGACGATCGAACCGTCCTCGTCAAGCTCTACGAGACGGCGGCTGTTGCTGTCGGCAACCCAGGTGCGCCCGTCACGCGAGGCGATCCCGTTGGGGTGATCGAACCCGCCTGGGGTGCCAGGCAGCACGGCTGCAGGCGGTGACACGCCGAGCACCTCACCGGAGCGGTCAAGGTGCCACACACGGTGCCCTGTCTTGGCGGTATCCGTCACGTGAATCGAGCCATCCTCGGCAAACGCGACCGCTACAGGAGCCCACTCAACCGGCTGGCTTTCAGCATCAACCGGCGTGATCGTCTCGACGAACGAGCCGTCGAACGCGAACACCATTAGGGCACCTATTCCTCGATCAACGACGATGATCTGCTCGGCGGCCTCGTCGCACGCGATTCCAACCGGAACCTCTAGCCGCTCTCCTCCAATGGCGCGCGCCGAGATACCCGTGCCCTGAAACGCTACGACGTGCCCCGCGAGCGAGTCGGTGACAAAGACCGTTTCCCCTGCCACGCACACTCCCACCGGACGCTGAAGAGGCAATTCCTCCGTCCCGGTGAACTCGTAAGCGAAACGAGGTGTCGCGATGAGCGCGCTTGCCGCGTCAGCGATCAGCTGCGGTGCCACCTCCCCAGCGAGCAACCGGCGCGCATCCGCCGAAACACCCGCAACGCCCAGTGCGAACGCCGCACATACCGCTACGACCAGCCGTCTTCGCCTGCGCCGCACTCCTGTGAGCCTGGAGGGGGGGCGGGCGCGATCATGCGCTGATGCGCGGCGGGTGGTCGCGTTCACCGGCTCACGATCCAGCGATCGCCTTGGCGGCCTCGATGATCGCACCCTTGTGCTCGGCCGGATTGTCCGATGTCGTGTAGAACTCGAGCAGAATCAAGATGCCACGATCGGTCATCCCGAGCCGGACGTAGTTCGGGCGCGTGCCAACAAACCCGTCGAGCGAGCCGATCCTCACGTCTTCACCTGACGTCACGAAGCGTTCACGTACCCGCTCACCGAGCATCTGTTGCGCCTGCTTTGCGTCTTTGAACTGTTCGACCTCGACGGAGAGTTGAACGATTGGACCGCTATTGACAGGCATGTAGTCACGGAACAACACAAACGGATCCGACACGAGCGACTGTCCCACGAAGCCGGGAATCTTGTCCGGCACGTAGTGAACGAGGTTCGCGATCGGACCCACTACCGGGCTGCCCTCACCAGGAGGCGTCCCACCTCCGCCGTCGCCTGGCCCGGGCGACGTGCCGGACGTGCCGCCACCCGCAGCGCCGGTGGAGGTGCCTGTGCCCGCAGCACCGCGCTCTCCCCTGATCTCGGCGAGGCGCCTTCCGGCGCTTCTGTACTCCGCATCCAGCTCTGCCATCTCGGCCAACACCCGCTCAGCCGCTTCGAGATCGCCTGCGGCACGTGCCTTCTCAGCAGCTTCATCGAGCGCCGCGAGTTTGGTGTGAAGGTCACACGTGATCACTCGTGTGGTCACGCCATGCTCGGCCACTTCATCAGCGGGCACCTCACGCTGCTCGACAGTGTCAGAAACGACGTGGCCCTCGGTGCAAAGAACAATCTCGCCTGACTCCACCTGCACCATCTTGCGACTGCAGCCGGGCGCAAAGGCAAGGGCCCCTGCTACCGCGATAGCGAGGATGATCGGTGTCACTCGCCTCATTGACATCTACCTCCTGATGTACGCGGGGCTAACGCTCGGCATCTGGCTCGGGGCGTCGCGATTTCCACGCCGCATGGGCGACAAGCGTGACGCACGCGACGGCGACGGCGGCAACCTGCAGTGTGACTTCCACCGGCGCAAACACGATATTCGCATACTCGGTGCCGTAATCGTGCTGCAACTCCGGGGGGATCCACGGAATCCACGTCTGGATCGGTGTGAAGCGCACAGAGAAGTACACTGCTGCGGCACAGACGCCCGCGACCGCCGCCGCCGCTCTCCCGCGGCGTCCGAGCGGACGTGCCAACGTAGCAGCCAAGAGGATCGCGATCGCCAACGCGAGCCATCCACCCGTCGTGCGAAACCCTTCCAGAACAAACTCGGCGTTAAATGCGGCACCCTCGCCTGTCCGGCCCGTGACCGTCACCGCGACCCCCGGCGCCACCAAACCGGCAATCGCGAACACCGCCGCAATGAGCGCGAGCGCGTTGCGAGCGAGCGACGCACGCATGTGCGCCCAGACTGGGGCATGCGTCGCCGTGCCCGGCACGGGAATAAATGCCGCAACCACCGCCGCGCCGATCACCAACGTCGACCACCCGGCTGCCTCAAGCAGAACCGGTCGCGGGCCGAAAACCCCCGTCGCTTCCTCCACGAACAGAAGAGCCGTGATGAGCGGCGGGCCGACAAGAAACGCGGTCCCCGTAAAGCGGGTTCCCACCGTTCGCGTCACGTGCACGGCGAGCGCGAACATCAGTCCGCCGGCCGCACCGTACGAAGCGACAGCTGGCGAGGGCGCAAGCCCGGTGAGACCGCCTGCGCCCGCGAACGTCCCTACCGCGACAGCGGCAACAACCCCGCTGATGGCCGCGGGCAGGTACACGCCGCGTTGACCGTGCTTCTGTGCGAGTCGCGCTAGGGTGTACGAAGCGCCAACGAACAGCACACCGGCAAGCAACATCGCGACTTCGCGATCGGGATACCTTACGAGCAGAGAAAACGAGCTTGGCCGCTCCCAATTACCAAGAACACCCATCGCTCCGGCCACCCCGAGCAGAGCCGCCGCGGCGTATACGGGCATGCGGGAGGCAACCGCCCCAATGAGCAAGAACAGCGCGCCCCAGATCGCCATCGTCCAGAATGCCACCACCGCGCCGGGCGGCACGTCACTCGCACGGTTGGCCACCACAAGCGCTGGTGCGGCCGCCGCGCCGAGAACACCGGCACACGCGACGAACGCCCCATCGCGCGCGCCAAGCGACGTCAAGTCGCCCGCACGGGGCATCCCTCCAAATACACCGAGAAAGAGTAGCGCCCCTACGGTAACCGCAGTGACGAGCTGCGCTGTCGACGCATGCGGCACCACGGCGGTCTGCAACACAAACGCCGCCGTAGCGCACAGCGCGAGGACAAGCCACACGCCTGCCGCAAGCGGCAGCGCGGCCTTGAGGGGCGGGACATAGCGGGGAGGGCCAGGCGTGGCCCGGCCCTCCCCTCGATTGCGCTTGGCGCGCTTACGATCATGCGCAAATGTCACTTGTTGTGACACGACTGGCAGACACCCCGGTTGTCCATCCGGAGAAACGCGTTCTTGGTTCCCGGATCCACTGCGCCCACACCCGTGTCAGGCTCAGGATCCGTGGAGTTCCACACATTGGCGTACCCTGTCATCTCCGCGTCGGAACCGTGCGCGCGATGACACGTCAAACAATCGATCCAGTCAGTCGCGCTGCCCTCAGGAGTCCAGCCGCCAAACTCTTGAGCGAGCGGGAGCGCCTGGTCGGTGACTATCAGCGAACGCGGACCCTTGTAGTTGCCGAGTTCGACGTTCACCGGATGACGGTGACGTGTCACGAACCCGAACCCGTCGTTCGCGTCGTACACGCTCGAAGTCGCAAGGTCTGGACGGTGATACTGCGTGTGGCATGCGGCGCACCATGCGCTGATGCCACGAGTGGGATCGTTGCCGGGAGCCTTGGCATACATCGGCGACGTGTAGTTGGGCTGGTACAGGCCCATCTGCACCGCTCCGGGATCGTGAAGCAACCAACCAGAACCGGGGTAGTTGACCTCATTTGAGATCACGTACGGGTTCGGCACGTAGTTGCCCGGGGTCGGCTCCGTGTAGCCGCCAACCGTCACACCGTTGACGACGTCTTTAAGGAGCCGGTAGTTGGAGCTGCCGTGCACATCGTGGCACGAGCCGCATGTCATCACGATCTGGTTGCCGTAACCCGTCGAGATGATGCCCTCTCGGCCTGTGGCGCCACCGCCCCACGCACCCCATGAACCGCCAACATAGGTATGCTTGTTCCTGCCAACGACATGGTCACCAAACGCGCCGCTGTTCAGGCCCATACCTGTTGTGCCAAAAGCGGTTCCTTCATAGACACCGTCTACCACATTGGTGTCCGCACCCGCGGCCGCACCGCCGTGGCACGTGAAGCAGAACTGATAGAGCTCGGTCGCCGTCGAGAGCAAAAGCGCGCTACGACGATCGCCGTCCCGATTCGTCCACGTGATGCTGCTCGCGGCCGTGTGGGCGCGGTGACAACCGGCGCACGCGTCGGTATCCATCGAGTAGCCACCATGAACACCGAAGTTCGCTAGAGCGACACTTGGGGCGATCAGGAGCACGGACGCGACCACGGCAAACGCAAGCACTAGTGACAACTTCCGCATTCCAATCACCTCTCTCTCACTTCGGCTGGCTCTTCAATGTTTGCTTGACGGCGTGCGATCACGGCAAGCAACCCGCCAGCGAGCAGGGTCGGCACTAGGGCCGCCTTCGCGAACGGTCCGTTCAACAGGTTCGACACCATCGGTGTGATGTGGTCTTCGATGAACGGATCAGCTTTTGGCTGGATGATGACTGCCTTCTTGCTCGCCCAGTACACGTTTCCGTCACCTTGCGCCGACACGTACCCGTTGGCCGGGTCGTTGATGTAGGCGCGGATGCGGGAACGAGTATCCCACTTCATCGCCTTGGCGGGACAGGTGTAGACGCAGCTCGGCTCGTGATCCATCTCGGCGACGTGTGCTGAGCCAGGTAGATTGTTGCCGTTTGAAGGAAGCGGTGTGCCGTACGACCTGCCGCGTTGCGTGGTCGCGGATGCGATGGCAGCAGCGGAGCCGGCTCTCCCAAAGCACATCGTGCACTTCCATGCTTTGGCGGAGGCGAACTCGTCGCTTCCCACACCGATCTTCGGGTAACCGGCCCGGTTGCAATCCAGCTGACACTGACGATTACAGCGACTCGGATCGCAGCGATCCGGATCGATGGAAACCGCGCCATTCGCCTGCTTGGCAAGCGCCCCAAACGGACAGCGCTTCACGCAGGGTGGATCAGGACAGTGCCAGCAACTGAAGCGGATGAACGGACCATTGTCGATCCGCTTTTGCGACTTGATGATCACGCGCGAATCGGGCGCGACCTTGTGTATGCCGGGGTCGTCAGCCTTCATCCTCCACGTGCGCTTGCAACTCAGAACGCACCCGCGACACCTCATGCACTTGTCGACATCTTGGAAGATCGCCATCTCACTCATCGTTCACCACCTCCTTTACGTATTGATCTTCCGGATCTTGCACAGACACGCCTTGTACTCGGGGATCGTCGTGTTGGCGTCCCCCGCGTCGACCGTAAGGTCGTTCGCGCGCGAACCAACAGACAGTCCTCGCTCGCCCCAGTGCCATGGGATCGCGACCACGCCTGGACCAACCCGCTGATTGTCAGCCATGCCAACACCCACGCGAGCCACAAAACCCTTGGCGAACGTGCCGGCGTTAGGCGACAGTACCGCCTGGCTCGCCTGTGTCGACTCACCGCGGGCCGTGATGACGTTGACGTAGTCTCCGGACGTAATCCCCCACCTGTTTGCGTCGACCGAGTTAATCTCGATCCACGGCTCGGGCTCAGCTTCATGGTTCCACGGATTGTTGCGCGTGATGGGACCGCCCTGGAAGTGCTCGACACACCTGATAGTGGTGAGCACCAGGTCGAAGCTCGAATCGGCCACGTTCTTGCCCACAATCAGCGTGTCCGTCGGCGCGAGGTTCCACTGCGTGCCGCCAGGACCGCCAAACCCCGTGCCCATCGTGGTGTTGCGCCCAAATTTGGGGAGCAGACCTTTCGGGTCACTCTGCGCCAACGGAGTCTCGTATGGCTCGGTATGGGCTGGGAAGCGTCCCGGAATAACATGGACACTCTGCGGAGAGCCTACATTGTCCGGCATGTCCGACAGCCGATGGTAGAAACGGTACCACCTCGCGTAGTTGAGATTGATGCCCGCAAGTGCCGTGTCCGTTACAAACAAGCGAGAAATCGAATCAGGACTCATGTAGAAGTCGAGCACGTCACCGGGAACGTCGCCATTGTTGTAGAGAACGCGGCGATTGACGAGCCACGCGTAACCCCAGCCCGGGTAGGCAAGGGTGCCGTTAGGATCACTGGTGTCGCGGCTCTTGGCGCGGTTGAAGACCTTCCACGCCTGCTGGTTGGGGTGAGTGTTCGCAAAGAGCCGTTGCTCCCGGGTGTCGGTGCCGCTGATCGGACTGCTGCTCGCGTTGTACGCGCCCGTGTAGAGCCACGAGGCGCCGACCGCGGGGGTGCAAAGCTCACGATAGATGCGCTCGGCGATCCATTCGCTGCCGGTGACGGTGCCCGAATGCGGCGCGGGATCGTCACCGCGCCATATCTCCGCGGTTCCGCTGAGCGACTCGAACGACGGGGACACGCCGGGCTTGTAACCGTAGCGGTTGTAGTAGAAGACGTCGTACGCGCTTGTCTCGGGACGGCCAATCGCAGACCACCGTGCGGTGATGTGCGAAAACGCGCCGGCCTGGTCGAACGCGTAGGCGAGCCGGAACAGTAGCTCGAGATCTGACTTACTGTTGCCGATGGGATTCACGGCCTTCTCGCGCCACTGCAGGACACGGCCGGAGTTGGCGGTGCTGCCTGCCTCTTCCACATGTGAGCACGATGGAATCAAGAAAGTCACGCTGCCGGGCTTGCGATCGCACGCAGCGGTCTCCGTCTCGAAGAGGTCGGTAACCGCTAACAGGTCGAGCTCTCTTAGCCCTTTGCGGACCGCGCTCAGATTGGCTTGAGTGACTGCGGGGTTTTGCCCCCAGATCACCGCGGCCTTGATGGTTCCCGCGGCCATCTTGCGGAACATCATCGTGTGCAGATCGCCGTTGGTCTTGGGCCACAGGTCGTATAGCGCGTTTGTGACCGTACGGTCGAGACCGGGGGTGGTCATCCAAGACCCATCCCCAAAGAAATTGTAGGTAAGGTTGGTAAAGCCCCGCTGCTGGCCGCCCATTGCGGTCGTCACGTACGCGCGATCGTAGGTGCCCCCTGAGTTAACCGAGTTGCCCCAGAGGGTGTCCATGTACTTGCCAAACGCGTTTGTATCGTTGGTGGGGGTGGTGCCCGGAAGCGTATATGTCCCGCCCGCGGTCATCTGCGTGGGGTTCCCCGAGTAGAAGGGGATGAGGTGCGCGAGCACTCCCATGTCGGTCGAGCCCTGGACGTTGTGGATGCCGCGAAGCGCGTTGATACCGCCGCCGGCGCGACCCACATTTCCTGTGATCGACTGAAGCACAGCGAACGCTTTCACGTTCTGAGCGCCGTGCGTGTGCTGGGTCAGACCCATGGCATAGAGCATCGTGGTGACTCGGTAGCCACCCGCAACACCTACCCTGGGATCCTGCGAACCAGTACCCGTGACCGGCCCAACGCTAGCAGCGCGACTGTGGTCGATGTAGGCGTTGACCATGAACTCAAGATCCGCCGGACTCACACCTGATACATCCTCGACGATCTGGGGTGTGTACGGTGCAACATGGTCCCAGAGCCGGTTGTAGACCGTATCGGGATTCGCATCAACAGTCGCTGCTTTGACCGGGAAGTTTGAAAACGTGTTCGCTCCGTCGGTTTTAGTCTCGCGCACGTAGTCCGTTCCCGCAGGATTGACGACGAAGCGGGCGTCCGTGTACTTGGAGCCGCCCGGAACAGAAACCGTCGCGGTACCGCCGTCAGGGAAGAACAGATTCGCACTCGTCTCGTTGAGAAACTCGAAGAACTTCGCACGAACCGCCGGTGCGACTCCAGTGCCGGTGTTCATCCTCTCCATGATTCCACGAGTGATGCCGTTGATGATCGCGACATCGGTTCCGGGCCGGAAACGGATGAAGCGCTCGCCTTTCGCGGGATCGCACTGCAGCGCCGTTCGTGTCTTGCGGGGATCAAGAACGACGAGCTTGCCTCCCCTGTCCCGAGCGTGGTTGATGTGAGCCATGCACGCCGGGTGGTTCTCGGCGGGGTTCGCTCCCATGACCACGATCAGCGAAGCGTTGCCTATGTCGCTCCAGTTGTTCGACATGGCGCCTCGTCCAAACGCGGCGGCCAGACCGGCCACCGTGGACGAGTGTCAAACACGCGCCTGATGCTCGATGTTTGTCGTTCCAAACTGAGCGATCAAGCGGCGATACGTGAAGTTCTGCTCGTTGTTCAGGTGTGATGAGCCAAAGAACGCCACCTGCTTGGAGTTGTAACCGTTCTCAACCGACGGCGCTCTACCATTCGCGTCACGAGCCGCCTTCATCCCAGTAGCGATTTCGGTCATGGCGGCATCGAGGCTCACCTTGTTCCATGGCCCGTTGCCCTCGCGGCGATACGCCACGCCATCAGTGAAGCTCGGGTCGTAGTTAAAGACCGGGTTTTCAGGATGGCTCGAAAATGCGCCTATGCGGCGCGGATTGGTCACGAGCTGGTACGCGCCGGCGCCCTTAGCGCACAATCCTCCATCGTTCATCGGCGACATGTGATCGCCGTATACATCAAGCACGTTACCTGCGGAATCAACATCCACGAGCTGTCCACAGCTCGCCGAGCAGTACGGACAAGTGGTGTGGTAGGTGGCCGCTACCGTCGCAGCAAAGGCGCTTGAAGGTTTGGCCGCGAACTCAAGACCCGCGGCGCCAACAGCCGCGGTGGCGGCGCTTGCCTTCAAGAAATCCCTGCGCGATAGGTGCAACTTCCCTCCATCCTTGCCCTTGTCGTGAGTACCCATGCGTTTACCCTCTCTTCTCTTCCGCGCTTCTCTCATGAGACCTCGCGGATCGTCCTTCGAGCGGCCAGTCCGCCCGCATCGCGCGTCGCCGTAGAACGCCTCCTTCCCCTCGCACATCGTGGGGGTTGAGAGAAGAAACACAAAAACCGGCACAGAAGACGACCGCTCATGCGGCTGCCACTGAACCGGTCTTCATCTCATCTCCGCTCCCTTACCCCGCGCACCGACCACCGCAGGCCCCTATGCCGGGGAGCCCGCTAGATGCATCAGTTCCCTTTCCGCCGGGAGGCGCCGCAGTTTCCCACGACACCCTATCGGCCCCGCCACCATGACCATTCCGGTTTTAGGTGAACGGAGCTCGGGAACAATGAGCCATTTGTCACTTTCGAGCTACGTACTTGCTGTATCGAGCGGTATTGTAACAAATGTTACAATACCATCCACGGATAGGATACCATATGGCGCACCCGTGTCAACCGATGGATCACATACCCTGTACCGTATTCCGCAACGCCGGGGCGCCGCTCGGCCAGGCAGACCGTTGCGTGTGAGACCGTTCGCGCCTCGTCCCCTTATCGGGACCGTTCAGGTGAGGTCCCGAGTACCCGCTCCGCGAACAGGCGCGCATCGTACGCGTCGATGCCGAGCGCGCGAGCTACACGCGCGATCTCCGGGTCTTGGGTGCACAACGTCTTCGCGCGCCGGGCAAGCACGAGCAATGCCGCTACGTCATGTGACACGCCGCTTCGATCCATGAGGTTCTTCGTATCCGAGTCGGAGTAGACCTCCGGGGTGAGCAGATCACCGAGCGCCACGCCGTTGATCTCGCGGCCCTTGTAGCGCTCGAACTCCTCGGCGGGAACGATCCACCGCCAACGCTTCCTCTCGGCCATCTTGCCGATGAGACCGGCGGCGGCGATCTGCTCGAGGAACTCCTCGGTCACTACGAAACGGCGGCGGCGCGCCAGGAGCAGCAGGGGAAGAAGCACGAGCGGGCTCAGACAAAACGCCCACTGCACGGGAGTCTCCGGCACGATTGGGACAGGCGCGATAGGATCAGGCCACCCCCACACCTGCACCTGATGGTTCACCCTGTCGGTGAGGAAAATGAAGCCTCGAGTGTCGACCGCCAGATCGTTGGTGTAGCGGAACTGCCCAGGCCCCACGCCAGGACCGCCAAAGCTCGCGATCCGCTCACCAGCCGCATCGTAGATGTCGCCCTGGTGAGCAAGCGCATCGGCGACGTAGAGGCGCCCCTGTCCGTCCATGTCGATGCCGCGCGGAATGCCGGATGTGCGAATAATGCGCTCGAACGCACCCGTCTCGTCGAAGACTTGGATGCGCCTGTTGTTGCTGTCGGCCACAAACACCAAGCCATCTCTCACCACAATCCCGTTTGGAAAGTAGAAGCGCCCGGGGGCGTCGGTGATCTCCTCGGCGGCCGCGAATCCTCCAAACCGCCTGATCTCAACTCCCTGAGGGTCGAATACGATGATTTGGTGAAGGTCGTTGCGGCCCACGTCGCTCACCCAAAGATTGCCCGCATCGTCGAAAGCGATCGCAAGCGGTGCCCAAATGCGGGCCTCTTCGGCGTCAGCGGGCTCGACCTTGCGCAGGTACTCGCCGGACGGGCTGAACACGTAAAGCGACCGGTGGCGGCGGTCCGTGACGTATACCTCGCCGTTGGGAGCGACCTCGACGTACACGGGCGTAACGAGCGACGTCGCGTCTTCGTCATTGATGCCGGAAAACGAGAACCGATACTCGCCTTCGACCGTGTAGACCTTCACCTCGCCCGCAGTGGGATCGGTGACGTAGACGAGTCCCTCGGCCGAGACGTCGACACCGAGCGGTTCGCTCAAAGCGCCATCCCCCTCGGGTCCGGTGATCGAGTACAAGTACTCGGGAGGGGTAACGACCTCCTCGGCGCCTCCCCCGATACCAGGCACGGGAAGGCGCCGGTAGGTGTTGTGGTAGTAGATCGCCCAAAGCGCCGTGCCGAGAAGGGCGAGGAGCACCAGCAGAGCGACGATCTTGCGTCTGGAGGCCGGCGCGTTAGAGCGGCCGAAAGGATCACTTTCGTATGTGGGATCGTTTACCATGAGCGCTTCCCGTCACTTCGTGTCTGATAGACGCTCTACGGCCGAGGCGGCCTCGGCGTCGTCCGGTGCCAGATCGAGTACGCGCTGCCACGCGTCCATTGCCGCATCGAGGTCTCCAGTACTTTCATATAACGTGGCGACCAGCCGCGCGGACTCAAGATCGGTCGGCTCCAAGGCGCGCGCGATGCGCGCTTCCGTGAGCGCGGCCACTGGGTCGCTCGAGACGAGCGCGCGCGCGGCCTCGAGACGATCCGCGTGCTGACCAAGCTTCTCAAGCTCCTGAAACGGTTCGCGAACTCCCGGAGGCGCGCCATCCGCCGATGTGCGGAAGCGCTCGGCGGCGGCGGCCACGTATCCCTCGGCCAGTAGCAGGAGTCCGTAATCGTAGTTGGCCTCGGGCATCACCGGATCGAACATGAGCGCGCTCTCAAGGTAGGTGCGCTGATTCCGTTCCGAGCCGATCTCCCGATACGCGACTGAGAGCGCGTAGTGGGTGTCGGCGGCCGAGCGGTTGATGCGGAGCGCCTCGTGCAAGGATTGGGCGGCCTCCTCGTAGCGCTTCTGCTCGAGGAGCGTCATGCCGAGCTGGTGGTACCCGGTCCCGAGCCGCTGGTCAAGGCGTGAGAACTGCCCGCCTTCGAGCTCATCGACGAGCGTGCGCCAGTATCCCTCGGCGGTCTCCCACTCACCTTGGAACATGGCGATCAGGCCAAGTCCCGTGAGCGCGTCGGGATGGTTCGCCTCAAGCTCCAACGCGGCGTTGAACTGATCGATGGCCTCCCGTGGCTGTCCTGCCGCGGCGTAGGCCTCGGCAAGCGCGATGCGCAAACCTGCGTCATCCGGACTCTCCTCGATCGCCGCGATCAAGTTGTCGACCGCACGCGAAGCGGGCGCCCCGCGGCGCTCGGCTGACTGCGTGATCACCACAGAGTACGCAAGGTATCCCACCGCGACGACAACAAGCACCGCCGCGCCCTTGATCCCCACATCGAGCCATCGCACGTTGTCAAACATTCTCATGACTCACTCACCTCGTCAGCGACGGCCGGGCAGGCGCACGGCGTTTCAGATGTTCAGGTCAGCATGGCACCGGCGGCACAGCTGAGAGCCGGGCCACGGCGCGATTTCGACGTTACGGAAATCGAGAGCACCATGACAGTCATAGCAGACACGCAAATCGTGTGCCCCGGTGTCGTACGCTTGACGTCCCGCACCCCGCACCCGCGCGACAGTCAGGCCGATGTGGCAGTCGTCGCACACGTACGAACGGCCGACCCGCTCGGCGACATCGAAGTGCACCGCGTGGGAGACGAAGCCCATCCGCCGTATCGCGGTCGGCGGCTCGGTGGTCGCCTCGGGGTGACACTCGACGCAGTTCTCTGCTCGCAGCTCAGCGTCGCGCACGGACACATGGTGGCACTCCTGACACGTCGCACGGTCGGTGTGGCACACCCCGCAATCGTCGCGCGAGTAACCGTTGGCCGCGTGCGACGCCAGCCACGCGGTCGGGTGCGGCATGGCCGTCTGGTGACAGCGAGAACACGATTCGCTCGTGTGACATATCGAACACCCGCCGCGCCCGCCGAGATACGGCGCGCCGTGTTGCGCAATCCACTCGACACGCTCGTGGGTGTCAGGGATCACCTGCGCGCTCAAGGAGCCATCGGCAAGTTGCCTCTCGCCTCGATGGCATTCGGCGCAAACCGGCGATGTATGACACATCGTGCAGTTGACGAGGTCCTCACCTGCCGGTCCGCTGTGGTCGCGCGCTATGAAATCAGGTGTGTGATCGGCCGGGACGAGGTTGAAATCGGACGGATGGCACGCAAGGCATTCTTCCGGCGCCACCTCGCCCTTCCCCGCATGCTGGACGCTGTGGCACCGGTAGCACGAGCGCATCGTAGGCAGCGCGGTCTCGTCGGGAGTGTGGGGAAACGCCTCGTGGCACACCTCGCATCGATAGTCACGCTCGAGATGGACGGTGTGGGTGAAGATCAGGCCGTCTTCCGCTAGCCCCTCATCAATCCCCGAGTGACAGAACACGCACTGCCCGATGGCAACCGGATCCTCCGTACGCACGACGAGCGAGGGCCGGGGTTCCGGCGCTGGAACGACGCGGAGGTAAATCGGCGGAGTGGGAGGAGTGTCGACCTCCATCTCCTGGTGACACGCATCGCACTGGGCACGCGCGTCGTGGCACATCAAGCAATCATTGAACCCGCCGCGCGAAACCGCCCGGGCGTGCGGTTGGGCGATCCAGTCATCGCCGTGATACGCGGGCCGCAAGCGGAACGCACTTGTGTGGCAGTAGCCGCAGTCATCGGCGGCGATAACTCCCGCGCCACTGTGCGCAAGACCATGGCACGCGAAACACGTCCGCATCGAAGGAGAGTACGTCACGCCCGCCTCGTGAGCCGGACGGACGTGACACACTGAACACTCGAGCTTGATGTGAACGCCGTGACTGAACACAAGCTCAGGGTTAGGGGACTCGGCGATCCGCGCATGACACGCCGAGCAGGTACTCGCGGTAACCGGTCCAGTGAGATCGATCTCACTGGGTATCGTCGTGCCTGCGCCCTGTACTGAGCCGGACACGGCGAAGATGGCCGCCATGATGGCGACCGCCGCAATCGTGTGCGCATGTCGGCGGCGGATGCTCATCAGTCGACGCTAACTCCCACCCCTCACCGAACGCCACCACCTGAGAAGCGGGTTCTCGTCCCTCGCGACGCTCTGGCCGTGAATGAGCCCCGCCGAGTGTTCTATGAACGCCTCTCCGGAACCGCGATGGCACTCCCCGCACGTCGCGACGGCGTTGACCGGGTACATCATCGAGTTCGGGTCGCTTACCGGCAGCGCCTCGTGAGAGCCGTGGCAGTCCCAGCATGAAGGGGTGTCTCGGCCAGCGCGGCGCTTGTAAGGCGCACCGTGATAGTAGTCATCGTACGTGGCCCACTCGGCCGAGTGACACTGAGCGCACATCCGCTCCGACGCGAAGTGCAACTCGCGCCTCGCGGCGTCCGTATCGAGGCGCGCGATACTGTGTCCTCCGTGACACGAACCGCACGTCGCGGATGTGTAGTCGCCCTCGGCGATCAGTGTCCCGTGAATCGACGCTTCGTACGCCGAGACGAGTTCAGCCTGCGCGGGCCGCTCGCCGTACGCACCCTCGTGGCACGCGAGACACGCCAGGCCCGCATTCACCTGCCACAGCGGTGTCGCCCCACGCTCGCCGGTGTAGTTGAAGTCGACGTGGCACTCGACACACGTGATGTCTCGATGCGCTGACCAGTCGAGAACGTCTTCATCGACGAAGTACGACTCCGAGCCGCCTCGCGACGCTTTGGCGAGATCCGGATTGCCGTGACACGCGAGACATCCGTCGCCCACGTCGTACGTCAAGCCGTCAGAGCGCCATTCGACGTCACGCTCGGCATGGCACGTATCACAATCGGCACGATCGTGGCACATCGCACACTCCGTGCGAAGAGCGTTCTCGGCGGGATCCACGTGAGGCGTCTCCGCCCACTCGGCAACGTGGGACTCGGGACGCAGCCGTTCGACGCGCGCACCATGGCACTTCTCACAGGTGTCCCCCGCGATCAATCCCATCGGCCCATGCTGGAGGCCATGACAGTTCCAGCATTCGACCATCGCCGGAACATCCGTTCCGGCCGGGGTGTGGGGGTAGCTCAAGTGACAGTTGGAGCACGCGAACCACATGTGCGTCGCGTGAGTGAAGTCGACAAGATCGCTCTCCACTTCCGCGATCTGGCCGTGGCAGACCTTGCACGCGCTCGCAACCACGGGAGCGCCAGTGTCGATCGTCACCTGTTCGGCGTACGCATGCGGAACTCTCGTGAGTGCCGCCACGCACACAAGCGCGACGGCGAAGGCGAGGATGCCGGTCCACGCCTTGAGCCTGTAGGTCATCTCCCCTACCCTTTCTGATTCCGTGTCAAATACTGACCGCGGGACACCTCCCGCGAGCTCATCGGCTGAACATGTCAGCGACCGCGGAGCGGAGCCGCTGGATAAGGCTGTAGAGGGGGTTGGCGGCGAGCATCTCGCCCTGGCCATGTATTAGCTCGGCGTACTCAAGATACCCCTCGTTGACATCGCCCAGATGACACGCGCCGCACGTCTGGGCGAGGCGGTCGGGGTGCACTCGCGAGCGTCGGTCGTCCGACGGATATATGTCGTGGTAGCCGTGGCAATCCCAGCACGCGGGGGCATCGAGCGCACCCCTGTGGTAGGCCCTGCCGTGGTAGTAATCGTTGTAGTTCTCCCAGTGCTCCTCATGACAGCGCCCGCAGACCTCCCACCCGTTGGCGTGCATACCGCTCTGTCCTGCGGGGTTGTCTGTGAGCGCGACGATGTCGTGCCCGCCGTGACAATCACCGCACAGCGGGACGATCGTCGTTTCAGCTGACGGCGTCACGCCGCCAGCGTCCACTTCTCCCCTGTGCACGCCTTGACCCAACGCGCGGTTCTGATCCTGGTGACAGTTCTTGCACGCCGAGCGGGACACTCGTTGCCAATCCTCACCGGATTGGACGTGAGGCGCCGTAAACGCGAAGTCAAGGTGGCAGCCAGCGCACTGAACGGCAGCGTGGGGACCCGCCTCTAGCTGCGCGGGGTCCACGTAAAAGCTTCTAAGCCCATCCTCTTTCAGGCGGATGAGGTTCTCGTCGCCATGGCAGACCATGCACCCGGCTTTCGCAGCGGTCGGAAGGGTGAAGTCGACGTCGTAGCCGTTCACCGGCACCACGTGAGTCCGCGTCGCGTCGTCTTCGACAGCATGAGCGGACCCGTGAACCGCGACCATCGCGCACGCGAACGCCAAACTCGCAATCGCAGTCGCCGCGTATGCGCGCGCACTGAGCTTCATTCACGCTCACCCATCGACGGCGCGAGTGCCCCGGTGCCGCTAGCGTGAGTGGACGTAGGCGGGTGATCGTGGCCGCCGTGGCTGTCGTGAGAGCTTGGGAGACCGAAGAAGCTCTGAAACGCCGGAAAGTCCTCGGTCATCGAAAGATACGCGTGGATCGTCGTCAATATGATGAACAGCCACGTGATGATGTAGTGCACCGTCCGAGCGTACCACCCCGCGAGATCAGTCGAGCCGAGAAGGGCGCCGAGCCACCAGCCGAGGAGAAGGTCGCGAGGACTCATGTCGATCAGCGGAAGTGGCGCCACGACGAGCGCAAAGCCGGTGAACGCTTGAACGATCAGGAGCGGCACAAACAAGGTGTACGTGCCCTTCTGCATGACGTTGTACTTGCCGAGATGCGGCTTGGAACTCTTCACAAAGATGTAGTAGAGGACGACTTTGGGCGCGGTCACGATGTCTTGCTTGGTGATCGCGAACTCCCTGTAGTCGCGTTGCTTCGCGAAGAACGCATACCACAAACGCCAGATCAGGTTGATCGTCACGATGATCATGAACACGTAGTGGATCCACCGCATGGCGGTACGGCCGCCGTCAAAAAACGGGAACCGGATGTAAAGACCGGTGAATCCAAGCGCGAACATCGAGAACACGTGCTGGAAATGGAGGAACTTCGGGAGGAACGGAATCGGCGGGCCGTCGTGGTGCGGCCACTGCTTGTGGACAAACCTCTTCTTGATACGCCCGCTAAGGATATTGCCGAAGAAGTGGACCGTGAGCGCCACGACCATCACGACATACAATGCCGTGAATCCGACATCCAGCCAGACGTTCAGTTCTGTCAGTGCGATCTCTGACACCCCCTACTCCCTATCGCCGCCACGCACGCTGAAACAATCGCGTTCGCAGCCCATCGGACAAGCCCCCGTGCCAGACGCGCTCGCACGCTCACGATCTGGAAGCCGGGTGTGTGCCGGACACCCGGCTTGAGGGGCTAGTAACAACGGTTACATTTCAACACAGCGCCCCCGTAAGGGCAAGGTGACAACTCACCGCCGCGACGCTCACAAATCCGCCACCTCTACGCTGCGCGCGACTTCGATTCCCGCGCGGTCCAGGTACTCGGCGGCACGCACCGCGTCAGCCACATCCAGCCTCAGCCCGATGCCACATAGCGCCCCGAAACCCTTGGGGGCGGGTACCGGGATAAGCGGCACTCCCAGGTCAAGTAACACACGCTCCGCGTCGAGCGCAGCATGTGTGGTGGTAAACCCAAAGATCACGAAGTGGTGTTGGCAACGTGCGGCCATCACGCGACCGTCCCCGCGAGCACCTCGAGGACGCGATCAACTTGGGCTTGCGTGGTGTCCCACCCAATGCCAAACCGGACGGCCCCGCACGCAAGCGTACCCACGGTGTCGTGCGCCCATGGTGCGCAGTGAAGGCCCGCTCGCACCGCGATACCGTGCGCACGGTCAAGCTCGAAGGCTATCCTGTCTGCCTCGACCTCCGCATGCACCGCCGCAACGAGCGGCACACGGTCGACTTTGGGTGGAGGGCCCAAGACGCGAAACCCGCGAATACCCAGTATCCCCTCGTGGAGGCGCCGGGCAAGCGCCGCCTCGCGCTCGCGTTGCGCGCTGCCCTGAGCGGCGAGAAATCGCACCCCCGCACCTAGGCCTGCGATCCCCGGCATGTTCGCGGTTCCCGCCTCGTAACGGTCAGGAAGCTCCGGGGGCATCTCTAGTGACTCCGACGCGCCTGCGCCGGTACCGCCCTCGATCTGTTCGTCGAGGATGAGGCCGGGCCTAACGTAGAGAAGGCCAACCCCTTGCGGGCCGAGCAATCCCTTGTGACCGGAAGCTGCGTACGCATCAGCTCCCAGTTCACCCAGATCGACATCGAGGTGCCCGGCCCCTTGAGCGCCGTCGACGAGCAACAGCGCCCCCGCTTCGCGCGCGATGTCGGCGAGGTCCTGAAGCGGCTGGATCGCACCGGTGACGTTGGAGGCGTGCTGACAGACGACCGCCCGGGTGGGAGCGGCGCGCACCTCGCGCTCGATGTCTCCAGGGTCCACGAGGCCCGACGGGTCCGCTTGAACGACGACGACCTCAACACCCGCTCGTGAGGCGAGGCGAGCGAGCGGGCGAGCGATGGCGTTGTGCTCCATGGATCCGACAACAACGCGCTCCCCTTCCCTCAAGCTCCCCTTGAGCATGAGGTTGCATGCGGCCGTGCAGCTAGGCTGAAATACCAGGCGGGACGGATCGGCCACGCCGAGGAGAGCGGCGCACTCGCGTCTCGCCTCGAACACGGCGCGAGACGCGGCGAGCGCCATCTGATATGCGCCGCGTCCCGGGTTGCCGCCGAGGTGCGTAAGCGCGTGGGTCACCGCTTCGATCACCGGTTGCGGCTTAGGCCACGACGTCGCGGCGTGATCCAGGTAGATCGCGGGCCGCGGATCGATGCCCGGTGTGCGCGGGGTGGCGGGAGCGCGCCGCGCCGCGTGACCACGACGTGTCACGCGTGGCCCCCGCCCGCGATCATCTCGGCCGCGTGCTCAAGCTGGTCGGCGACGAAGCCAAACGTCTCGCGGGCTGCCTTCTCGCTTCCGGGCAGGTTGATCACGAGCGTGCGTCCCCGCAACGCCGCGGTCGCTCGAGAAAGCATCGCGCGGCGGGTGATGCGCATGCTCTCGGCGCGCATCGCCTCGACAATGCCGGGCGCGACCCGGTCGCACACATCAAGCGTCGCCTCGGGAGTGACATCGCGAAGGCTCAATCCGGTGCCTCCACAGGTGAACACGGTGTCCGCCGCAAGATCGTCAGCGTACTCGACGATCGTCTCGGCGATCCTCGACCGGTCATCGGGCACCACGCGGTGCGCTACTACCTCCCACCCGCGAGCTCGGCAGAGCTCCGCGAGCGCCGTTCCCGCCGAGTCTTCTGCGAGCGGGCGCGTGTCAGAACAGGTGAGGATCGCGATCCTGAGCGCTCGCTCACCCATCGGAGCCATCCGCGAGTACGTCATCTGGCCTCGGGACGCGGTCACACGTGCCATCGCCGAGCTCCACAACCGTCACGGAATCATCGACGTTTACCTCACCGGGAGCGCGCACGATTGCGAAGATGCCTTCGCGGGGCATCACGCAATCGCCGGCCTGGTAGTAGATGGCGCACTTCGTGTGACACACCTTGCCGATCTGACTGATCTCGAGCACCGCATCGGCGCCTATCTTGAGCACAGTGCCAACCGGAAGCGCGAGCAAATCGACACCGGCGGTCGTGATGTTCTCGGCGAAATCGCCCGCGCCCACGTCGAGCCCCTTGGCTGCCATCGTGTCGATCGACTCCTGCGCGAGTAGCGAGACCTGGCGGTGCCACTCGCCGGCGTGCGCGTCATCGGCGAACCCGCGATCGAACACGAGCGTCCCGCTTCTTCCAGGAGTCTTGCGAACCGTCTTTTTCTCGGAGAGATTGACCGAGACTACCCGGCCAAAACCGGGTACGTTGTTGACACAACCGGAGCCGCTCACATCTCCTCCTCACGAACCCAGCGGCCAGAAGCGCCGCCTGACTTCTCCGCTAGCATGATCTCGCCGAGGACCATCCCGCGGTCGATTGCTTTGCACATGTCGTAGAGGGTAAGGCCCGCTACCGCAGCGGCGGTCAGCGCCTCCATCTCCACACCGGTGGGACCGGTGGTCTCACACGTGGCCGTGATCAACACACGAGCCCATCCGTCAGCCCCGGCTATCCCGTCATCGGCAGCGGGCGCGATCTCGACGCTTGCGTGCGTGAGCGCGATTGGGTGACACATCGGGACGAGGTCTGCCGTGCGCTTGGCGGCCATGATACCGGCTATGCGCGCGGTCGCCAGCACGTCGCCTTTGGGAGCGCGACCCTCGACGATCATCGACAGTGTGGACGGCCGCATCATCACCGTCGCGGACGCGACCGCTCGGCGGCGCGTGGCTGGCTTGCCTCCCACGTCAACCATCCGCGCCTCGCCTCGATCGTCGAGGTGGGTGAGACGGCCGTGAGCGTCGGTGATGGGACTCTCCTCTCGCATTGGCTCGCTACCCTCCAATCTGTGACATGCCGCGCGCGGTACCCACGCGCATGCTGTGGCTCTCCGGTTTGGAGGCGAGTGCGGCGCGGATCGTGGCAAGCACCTCCGCGTCGCTGCCCGCGCGCAACACCGGACGCACGTCTATCTCGGCGTCTGAGAACAGGCACGCGCGCAGCCTGCCGTCCGCAGTCAGGCGAAGCCGGTTGCACTCGCCGCAGAAGTGGTGCGTGAGCGGGGTGATGACGCCGATTGTTCCCTGCGCCCCGTCGAACCGGTAGTAGCGGGCCGGACCCCATCCGCCTGGCGCGTCGTTTCCCGCAACAGCTGCCAAGCTGCCGAGACCCGCCTGCTCGCCTCCTGCCGCGACGCGCTTGAGGATCTCGCTCGCCGGGACGTGATCGCCGCGCGTCCAACCCTCTCCGCCCGGCTCACACTCACCCTCGGCGACGCCCCCGACCGGCATGTACTCGATGAAGCGGACGTGCACCGGGCGATCGAGGGTCATACGTGCGAAACCGGGCAGATCTTGGCCGAGCGAGCGGACAACGACCACATTGATCTTGACCGGTCCCATTCCCGCGGCAAAGGCGGCATCGATACCCGCGAGCGCGTCTTCTAGTCGGCCGCCCCGCGTGATGCGCGCGAACACCTCAGGGTCGAGTGAGTCAAGCGAGATGTTGACCCGGCTCAGGCCTGCATCGGCAAGTTGCTCAGCGTAGCGTGCGAGGAGCGTGCCGTTGGTCGTGAGCGCGATCGCTTCAAGGCCGGTAAGCGCGCGCAACCGACGCACGTGGCCAACCACGCCCTTGCGCACGAGCGGCTCGCCGCCGGTGAGACGGATCTTCGAGATACCCTCCCCCACCGCGAGGGCGCAGAAGCGCTCGATCTCCTCGAACGCAAGGATCTCACGAGGCTCCTTCCATGCCACACCCTCAGGGGGCATACAGTAGACGCAGCGCAGGTTGCACCGGTCAGTGAGCGAAACTCGCAGGTAATCGATGCGCCGCCCAAACGAATCGGTCGCCATTAACGCTCTCCGTCCCCGCGGGCAATCCGATCGGCATGGCCGAGACACGCGTCCTCAATGAGGTCCGCGACACCGGCGATGTCATCGAGCGCAAAGACCGGTACACGGCCGAGGTCCAAGCCTTCAACATCGGTCGCCAGCGCGAAGAGCTCCTCCGGATCGCAGATCGGCACCGTCGAACGTTCGGTGCGAACCACCTCGATCAATCTCGGAGAGGTCGCCCTGAAGCCCTCGGTCAGGACAATGTCGACGTCGCCGGCCTCCTCGGCAAGTTCAACCAGGGTCCGCTCACGCTCGACACGGCGAAAAACAGCGTATCGGTCCGGCGCACTCACCATCGTCACGTACGCACCTGCGCTCCAGTGGCGCCACGAGTCTTTGCCCGGCGTATCGATGTCGGTCTCGTGAGCGTGATGCTTGACCGCCGCGACACGGTATCCCCGCGCGGTCAGCTCCGCGATGAGCCCCTCGAGCAACGTCGTGCGCCCCGAGTCGCCCCTTCCGACGACCGAGACGACCGGCACCGGAGGCATCCTGGGCGCGTTGGCCACGGTGCCGCTAGAAGCAGCCGAGGTCACAGTTTTTGACCCTTATGCCAGCGAGGTCAGCCGCGGCGCCCGCGACTTTGTACGGCACACCGGTGTCCTCGGCGAGCTTGCGCAGCACCGGACACGTGAGGGTGCCGTCACTCGACTTGTCCAAGACAGCGGCGGTCAACTCCGGCGTGACCTGTTCGGCGAAGCGGGGGTCGATCCGTTTGGGGGACGAACCGCTCATACGATACCTTCTTCCATGTCGAGTCTGATGAGCTCAACCACGCTGCCCGCGGCGAAGGACTCCTCTCCTTCCGGCAGCACCAATAGGCAGTTACCCTTGTGCGCCGCGGTCAGCAGCGCCGAGGACTGGCTCCCTGAGAGCGCAACCTCGCGTACGCCATCCACCGCCACCGAGACACGCGCGCGCAGGTAGTACCTGCGATCCTGCTTCTTCGTGACATCGTGGGCGAGCCGAGCCGTCTGTCGTGGGCGATCGAGAGCGCCGTAGCCCTGCATGTAGCGAAGCGCGGGCCGAACGAACAACTCGAATCCCACGTACGCCGATGTCGGGTTGCCCGGCAATCCGAAGAGGGGCACGCCACCTATCGATCCGAGCGTCTGAGGGTTGCCCGGTCGCATCGCCACCCTGCAAAACTCCATCTCGCCGAGCTCCTCGAGCACCGGCTTGACGTAGTCGAAATCGCCAACGCTCACGCCGCCGCTGGTGACTATGAAGTCGGACTCCTCGGCCGCGCGCTGAAACGCTTCCCGTGTGGCGGCAGGATCGTCACGCACGATCGGGTAACGAAGAGGCACTCCGCCCGCCGAGAGAACCTGCGCGGCGATGGAGTAGCTGTTGGAGTTTCGGATCTTGCCCGGTCCGGGGAACTCGGCCACCTCCACGAGCTCATCGCCGGTAGAGAGCACGGCCACGCGAGGGCGGCGGTACACCGGAACAGTGGCGTGACCGGTCGAAGCGAGCAGGCCGACGCCAGCAGGGCCGATGACCTCACCAGCCGCAAGAACGAGATCCCCCGCTTTGCACTCTTCGCCACGACGGCGGATGTGCTCACCGGCAACCGGCGCACGCATGATGCGAACCGTACCGCCCGCCGAGCGGCCGGCATCGCCACCCTCGGTGTGCTCGACCATCACGACCGCGTCCGCACCCGGCGGGATGGGCGCGCCGGTCATGATTCGCGCCGCCTGACGCGAACCTACCGCGACGGTGGGGTGCTCACCGGCCGCGATGTGCGAGATGACATCGAGCGTGACCGGCTCTGAGGCCGAGGCGTTTGCGCAGTCGACCGCCCGGAGAGCGTAGCCATCCATCGCGGAGTTGTCGAAAGGCGCGACATCGATGTCGGAGTACGCGTCTGTCACGAGCACCCGGCCGAGCGCGTCGAGCAAGCCGGTTTGCTCAGCCTCGAGCGGGCGGCATCGCGCGAGCACTCGTTTCAGTGCCTCCTCGACACTCATCGTTGTACTCATCGGCGATCCTCTCCAGCGGTGTGTGGCGTGTCTGAGGTGAGTACCCGGTGCGGGTGCGTATAGACGGTTATCTTGCCTCCACGAGCGTACCCGGCGAGCGTGATACCGAGCTCGGCGGCTATCTCGGCGGCCAGATCGGTCACCGCCGTGCGCGAGACCACGATCGGAACGCGCGCCTTGGCGGCCTTTACCGCCATCTCGTAGGAGACGCGGCCTGTGGAAAGCAGGACCGCGTCACTCACAGGAATTCGGTCGAGCCACGCACGTCCGAGCAGCTTGTCAAGCGCGTTGTGCCGCCCGACGTCCTCCCGGACGAGCAGGAGGACACCGTCTCGCGCGAGCCCGCACGCGTGTGTGCCCCCCGTGTCCCGGTAGGCGCTCGCCGCGCGCGCCATGTCGCCCATCAGGCTGTAGAGGACCGCGCTCTCAACGGCAAGGCCGCTCGTCACGCGTGCAAGCCCACGCGCGTGACCCACTGAGGAGAAGGTGACACCTTTGCCACATCCGCTCGTCACGTAGCGGGTCTTGTGGATCATATCTTCAGGGACCTCTTCGGTAGTCCATACGTAGACGAGTCCCCGCTTGTGATCGACATCGACAGCTGATAGCGCGTCTCGATCGGCGAGAAGCCCTTCCGCAACCATGAATCCAACCGCCATCTCCTCAAGATCGACTGGAGTGGCCTGGACGGTAGCGACCTCGACTTCGTTCATGTGGAGCGTCACCGGACGCTCGGAAGGCATGCCCCGCGGACGGCGGGTTCCGACCTCGACCACCGAGACCTGCACGCGACCGGCGGGGACATCATCCCGGCGCGATTCTGCCGCACGAGCGGGGACAGCCGGCTCACGCACCTCGGCAAGGTCCTCGGGCGTGTTCACATTGAAGAAGCTGGCAAGGTCCGGGTCGACCGTCCGCAGGGATTCCAGCGGCACCTCAACGACCTTGATCTGTCCAAAAACGGCGACGATGCGCCGACGGCCGCTCGCCAGGACGGCTCTTGCCGCCGGAAGCGCTGACCTGGCATAAAGCGCGAGCAGCGGCTCGGGGCCACGCTCGCCAATCGGCACGACAGCGTCCGCGTCGCCGCGCGCCTCCCACAGGGCGCGAATCACCGCTGGCGACAGGTGCGGCATATCGGCGGCGACCGCGAGCACCCACTCGTCTTCGGCCGCAGCGAGCGCGGTCACAAGCCCACCAAGTGGTCCCTGGTACGGTACCTCGTCAGTGAGCACACGTACGCCGTGAGGCAGTCCGGCGCCTGCCAGCGCCTCGGGCCGGTTAGTCACCACGACTGTGTGAGCGCAGACGTCGCCGACCACCTCGGCCACACGCGCAACGAGTGACTGCCCGTCCACTGGTAGCAGCGTCTTGTCCACACCCATGCGCATGGACCGTCCTCCAGCGAGAACCGCGGCGGTGATCGGTAACACACCGGGAGCCATGCTCAGCTCACTTTCATCATGTCTCAGCGGACTCTAAACCGGACTGCGGTCGCCTTGAACACGACCTGTACTTGGGAATCAGGCGCGAGTCCCATCTCGCGCACGGAGGAGCGAGAAACCCGAGCTGCCATCCGGACACCTTCAATTTCTACAACGAGATGGTACATGACCCCCCACGCCTGCGCCTCGACAACGGTACCGGTGAAGCGATTGCGCGCCGTAGAGCGGGGAATCTCGGAGTCGCTGTCGAAGAGGAGCACGTCTTCGGGACGGACGCCGGCCACAACGCGCGTCCCCGGCGGCAATCCTCCGGTCGCTTGGATGACCGGTCCGCCGACATCGATCTCGACGATGCCATCCGCCGAATTCACCACGCTGCCGTGGAGCGGCGGCTCAGAGCCGAGGAAGCACGCCGTCCACGCGTCAGGAGGTAGACCCATGACTTCGTCGACCGGGCCGTGCGCGACAGCGCGCCCGTCTCGGAGCACCATCATCGTGTCCGCGATCGCCACCGCCTCGTTTTGGTCATGCGTAACGTAGAGCGTCGTCACCGCTTGTTCCCGGATGATACGCGCGAAGTCCTGAGCCAGCCGACTCTTGATAAGCGGGTCGAGAGAGGAGAGCGGCTCATCGAGCAAGAGTACCCGTGGCTTCAAGACGAGCGCCCGTGCGAGCGCGACGCGCTGCGCCTCTCCGCCAGACAACGTGAGTGCCGAGCGACGCTCCCAGCCAGCGAGACCCGCACGCTCGAGCGCTTCCGCGACCGCCGCCGTCCTCTGCCCGGCAGGCACTCGCCTTAGCTTAAGACCGTACGCGACGTTCTCGGCGACCGTGCCCTTGAACAAGAACGGGTTCTGGAACACCGCCGCCATGCGCATTCGAGCGCTCCGGTTCCTCGCGCTCACAGGAATCCCGTTGAGATAGACCTGTCCTGTGTCCGGCGCTTCGAGCAAGCCGAGGATCGCGAGCAGCGTGGTTTTCCCCGCTCCAGACGGACCGAGAACCGCACGCGTTTCACCCGCCTCGATGCGCACATGCTCGATGTCGAGGACCGTCGACTTGGCGTAGGTCCGGGTGATACCGGTTCCCTCGATTGAGAGTGCGGAGGGTGTGGACACCGCCTCTGTCACGCTCGACCGTACCGTTCGTTGGAGTGCTGGTACCACGTGAGAAACCCGTTCATCGCAAACGTGATGAGCATGAGGACGAAACCGAACGCGAGCGCGAGCGCGAAGTCGCCCTTCCGCGCCTCCTGCACGATCGCGGTCGTAAGCACACGCGTCTCTCCTTCGATGTTGCCTCCCACCATCATGACCGCCCCTACGCCCCGCACGACCGCGCCAAACCCGCTCGCCACAGCGGCGAGCACGCCGAGCCGCGCCTCCTTGAGCGCAAGCAGAGCCTCGTCAATGCGTGACGCACCCAGGGAGCGAGCTTGCAGCCGAAGCTTGTAGGGGACAGAAGCAACCGCGGCGGCGGTAAGTCCCGCGATGATAGGAGTCGAGATCAACGTCTGCGCGATCGCCATCGCGTCAACTGAATACAGAAGTCCCATGAACCCCAGCGGTCCCCTTCTGGAAAGGACCATCATCACGATGAGGCCGATGACGACCGGGGGCACAGCCATGCCGGTGTTCGCGAGGGTGATCAGAAGCCGTCTCCCCCGGAACCGGGACGCCCCCATTACAAACCCCATGGGGGCACCGAGCAACATCCCGGCTGCCGTGGAAACGACCGCCACCTCGAACGTTGTCGCAACCACGTTCCAGAACTCAGGCGATCCGGAAACGAGAAGCCGTCCCGCCGTCACGAGCGCTTCGACAAACACCTGCATGACCGCACACCACTTCCCGACTGAGCCGCGCGGCTACTTGGCGTTGGGCACGAACAACGGCTCCCCGAACTTGTCCACACCGAACTCACCGATGATGGCTTGCGCCTCCGCCGAGACGACCCAATCGAAGAACGCCTGCGCTCCATCCGCGTTGCTCGCGTCGGTGACAACGATTACACCGTACTGGTTGAACAGGCGCTCATCGCCCTCGACGGCAATGGCGAGCTCCAGACCGTCACGCATCGACAAGAAGGTGCCGCGGTCCGTAAGAGTGTATCCCGCGACCTCAGATGTCATCGTGAGAGTGTCGCCCATGCCTTGGCCGATCGACTTGTACCACTCACCGGCCGGTTCGATCTCCGCGGCCTTCCACAACCTGAGTTCGGCCTTGTGCGTACCGGAGTCATCCCCACGGGACACGAACGTGTGCCCTCCCTGCGAGATGGCCGCAAGTGCCGCGGCAACATCCTTGCCGCCCGCGATGCCCGCCGGATCAGACTCGGGGCCAACGATGACGAAATCGTTGTACATGACGTCACGGCGTTCGTAACCATATCCCTCGGCCACGAACTTCTCTTCGTCGGCTTTCGAGTGAACGAACACGACATCGGCGTCTTTCGCGCGACCGATCTCAAGCGCCTGCCCGGTTCCCACAGCGACAACGCTCGCGCGGAACTCGGGATTCGCGTCCGTGAACGCTGGCAACAGCACTTCAAACAAGCCGGAATCCTCGGTCGAAGTCGTCGACGCAATTACGACTTCGGTCACCTCGGCGGGCGCTTCGGCGGGCGCTTCAGGTGCGGCAGCATCCTGGGTAGCTCCACCACATCCCACGATCGTGGCCAGAAACGCTGCCGCGATCAGCACCAGTGATACCCGTTGTAGCGCGGCGGGCACCGTCATTCGCTCGAGCATAAGTCTGTCTCCTTTCCACCGGGAGGCGAGGAGGTTTCCCGTCCCCGCCCTATCGGTCCGGACCCCGTGGCCCGCTCGGCTGGGCTGTAGGGATTCCGGACTCGGAGATATGCGGCCGTCTCCTGCGGACGGCCTCACTTGAAACGATACCGTACCAGGTGACTTGTAACAACTGTTACAACTGTTACAACTGAAGGCGCGGGGTTTTGTCCGCCGGGTCTACGCAGCTCGGCTCGGCGCGATGACGCTACCGTGTCCCAGCCAGTTGGGTGCGCAGGAATACAACAAACTCTGATGCGGCGCGGGTAGGCGTCGTGCGCGCGGTGACGAGGTACAGCGGGCGAACGGCCGGAAACCCTGCCGTGTTTACAGTCGCAACCGTGCCGAGTTTGAGCGCTTTCTCGGCCACCCAAGAGCTCACCATGCCAAGCCCCATACCGCCCTCGACCGCGTTCACGATCGCCTCGCCGGTACCAAGTTCAGTGACGACATGCAGGTCACCCGCTTCGATCCCAGCTGAGCTGAGCGCCTCCTCGGCGATTTGACGGGTTCCCGACCCCTCTTCGCGCAGGATGAACGGCTCGGCCGCCACCCGCTCGGCGGTGATGGCCTTCTCCTGAGCGAACGGGTGGTCCACCGGGCAGATCATGACGATCTCATCGGTGCCGAGGCGCTCGAACTCCACGCGCGCGCCTTTGGGCGCCGCTCCTACCATGCCGAGGTGGGCTCTGCCCGAGAGCACCGCCTCAACGACGTCCGCCGTGTCGGCGACGGTGAGCAATATGTTGACCTCGGGGTTTGCCGTTAGGAAACGTCCCAGTATCCGCGGGAGCAGGTACTGCCCGGGCGTGGTGCTCGCGGCGACGGAGAGCCGGCCCGTCACGGTCTCGGCGAGCATCGCGATCTCGCGCCTGGCGGAATCGATGTCTACCAGGACTCTGCGCGCATGAGGAAGAAGCGCGCGGCCCGCCTCGGTCAGTTCGACCTTCCGGTATGCACGGTCTAACAGGGTTACGCCAAGTGTCGACTCGAGACCCTGTACCTGCATGGTCACGGCGGGTTGCGAGACCCCGAGCTCGCGTGCGGCCGCGGAGAAAGACCCTCGCTCGACGACTTGAACAAACGCCACAAGCTGACTAATGTTCACCAACGCCTCCAGAGGTAGTGCTCATGAAGATATCAGGATATCTAATAATACCACATCAGATAAGCGCCGAAAATGTGTTCTCCGCACGATAGCGACCTGCCCGCTTGGGTAGTATCTCGGCATGCACATGAATGAGAATCATTATCATTCTT
The DNA here is from genome assembly GCA_018333995.1 of Clostridiales bacterium. Taxonomy (NCBI): domain Bacteria; kingdom Bacillati; phylum Bacillota; class Clostridia; order Eubacteriales; species Clostridiales bacterium. The sequence continues at coordinate 68,479 of JAGXSG010000021.1, forward strand.
CCGGCGACCGTGGTGCCCACAACCGTGACGCGACGGAACCTGGACACTCGCCTCGCATGACGCGCCAGCGAACAGCGGTACTCGAGGCAGCCGTCGAGATCGGCCGTGCGTTCACCGTCGAAGATCTTGCCGCGCACCTCCGCCGACGCGGTTCCGGCGCGGGGCTCGCCACGGTGTACCGCGCGGTCGCCGCACTCGTGGACGCCGGGACGATCGCTCGAGTCGGCGAGCGGGGCGGCAGCGCGCTGTGGGTGCACTGTGCGGTACCGGGGCACCATCACCACCTCGTGTGCACCGAGTGCGGGCGCGTCGCACACTCCACATGCGAACTCGGCGAAACCACGGCCGCGGCCGCTACCGCTGCCGGATTCTCCATCACCGGTCACGATCTCACGCTTTGGGGCGTATGCGCCGAGTGCGCGGCTACCACACCTTGGACGGCCAACCGAGAGGACGTGCGCGAGCGATGACACACATCCACATCCCTGATGGCGTGCTGCCGCTGTGGCTCTGGGCGCTGGGCTGGGCGGTGACGCTCGCCGCGGTCACGCTTACCGGGCGTCTCGCGGCGCGAGACGAGGCGCGTCGCAAGGTCCCCCTCATCGGCGTGGTAGCCGCGCTCATGATCGTTGGCATGTCGGCTGAGATCGTTCCGATCGCCTACCACGTGAACCTCGCAGTGATCGGCGGCATCCTTCTTGGGCCGAGACTTTCCGTCATCGCCGCCTTCATCGTCGTGCTCGTGCTCGCGCTCCTCGGGCACGGAGGAATCACCGTGCTTGGCCTGAACACAATCGTGATCGGCGCGGAGATGCTCCTCGGCTGGGCGCTGTTCCAGGGGGCGATGAACGTTCTCGGGAAGAAACGTGCAGCTCTTGGAGCTGCCAGCTCCACGGTACTCGCGCTTGCGACGACAACCGCGCTCGTCGTCGGGATCGTATGGATTGGCGGGGCAGGCGAGGCGACCGCGCGTGAGACAGGGGCGCTCGACCCGGCGACGCTCCGTTTCGAAAGCCCCTGGGAGCACGGCGTCTTGAAGATGGGACTGTTTGGTGCAGGTCATGAGGACGAAGAGGGTAACGCCGAAGAGGCCGCTTCGCCTGCCGTCGAGGCCGAGGAGCACGCGGAGGAAGACTCGGGGCGCTACCTGTCGGCTGAGCGGTTCGCCGCCGTGGTGTTCACGCTCGGTCCGCTCGGATGGCTGATCGAGGCCCTCGTGACGGCGGGTGTAATCGGGTACACGGCACGGGTGCGCCCCGCACTCGTGTTCGCCGGACCGCTCGCTCGGCAAAACGGGCGCCGAATCCCGGGTGACGAGAGCGGGGGCCACTAGGTGCACATCGGCCGGATCGACGAGTCCGCCACCCTTGGCGACTCATGGCTGCACCGAGTCTCCCCGGCAAGCAAGCTCGTCGCGCTGGCTTTCGTGCTTGCCGCGACCATCCTTACTTGGAACGTGCTCGTGGTCCTGGGCCTCTTGCTCGCACTGCTCGCCATCGCGGCGTCAGCGAACCTGCGGTGGCGCCTTCTCCTGACGCTCGCCGGATACCCGGCGCTGTTCGCGCTCGTGTTCGCGGTGAGTGCGGCCACAAGCTTGCTCGGCGGGGTCGTGATCGTGCTCAAAGCGGTCACCGCTGCCCTCGGAGCCGTTGTGCTCGTACTCACGACCCCCTACCCGTACATCTTCGCGCCGATCCAACGAATACTTCCCGTTATCGTCGGCGACGCGCTGCTCATGACGTACCGATCGCTCTTTCTGCTGCTCGAGAAGTTCGGCAACCTGCTCACAGCCGCCAAGCTTCGTGCGGGCCTGTCGGCGGGACATCCCATCAGGACAGCCCGGGCGACGACCCGGGCGCTCGGCGGACTCCTGCTCTACGCGCTCGACCTCTCTCAACGCTCCTACGACATCATGCGCGTGCGGGGCTACCAGGGACGATTGCGCGTCACCATGCCGAGAAGCGCGGCACCAGCCGTTGACGGCGCGCTCATCGCTGGCGCCGCCGCGCTGCTGGCGGTCTCACTCACCTGGCGCCTCGAGTGGGCGGCGCTCAACCCCTACAGCTGGGTCGTGCCACTGGCCTCGGCCCTCGCACTCGCAGGCGCGCTCATCGCCGGACGGAGGTCGTCCGCGTGAGCGCGGAGCCCGTCGTCTACGTGAGCTGCATCCGCCACTCCTACGAAGACGGCACCACCGTGCACCTCTGCGGACTCGACTTCGTCGTCGAGCGCGCTAAGCGCGTCGCCGTCCTCGGCCCCAACGGTTCGGGCAAGACGACGCTGCTCTACCACCTACTCGGCCTGCTCGAAAGCCGGGAGGGAGAGGTCCGCGTGTTTGGCGTGGACCCCGCGAGGGAGTGGCCACGCATACGCCAGCGTATCGGCGCCGTGCTCCAAAACGTCGACGAGCAGCTGCTCGCGCCAACCGTAGCCGACGACGTCGCTTTCTCGCCCCGCCAGTACGGCATGGCCGATGACGAAGTCGCACGGCGCGTGGAGCGCACGTTTGACATGCTCGGAATCGCGCACCTGCGCGACCGAGTGCCGCACAACCTCTCGGGAGGCGAAAAGCGAAAAGTAGCGCTTGCCGGCGCGCTCGTGATGGAGCCCGAGCTGCTCGTGCTCGACGAGCCGTTTGAAGGACTCGATCCCGCCTCCCGCGCCGCGCTCATCGCGTTGCTGGAGCACCTCTCGGTAGAAAAGGGCGTGACCGTGGTGATGTCGACGCACGACATCGATTCCGTGCCGGAGATGGCTGACTACGCCTACGTACTTGCCCCCGGCGGCGCGATCGTGTTCTCGGGCACGCCAGAAGAGGTCTTCAGCCAGGCCGAACTGCTCGCAGCGGGCAACATCAAGCCGCCGATCCTCGCCGAGCTATTCGCCGCACTCGCGCGGGAGGATGAGAGCGCGCCTGGGCCCGCGCTTTCGGTCGAGCGCGCGGTCGACGCACTCGTGGCGTGGAAACGAGGCGGGTAGCGACGCCTTAGACCATCTCGCGCACGGCACGCGCGTACTGCGCCCCCCAGGCACGAGCCGCCTCGATCTCGTCTGCTGACGGGCGATACTTCTGCGTGTAGGGCGCAAACGGCAGCTCAAAGCCCATCTCCTCGAGACGCCCAAGTATCTGCTTGCACGCCCCGCTCGACCAGCCGTAGCTGCCAAACGCGCCCCCAAGCTTGCCTTGAGGCTTGAGTCCCGAAAGGTAGTGCAGGTAGCCCGCGACCCGGTAGAGCATCCCGTGGTGCAGGGTGGGCGAACCGAGAAGGAGCGCGCGAGCGTCTAACAGGTGGCGTGTGACGTGCGCGATGGGGGTGACCGCAAGGTCGAAGAGCTCGACCTCCGCGCCCTCGGCGGCGATGCCATCGGCGACGGCGCGGGCGAGGACATCGGTCGAGCCCCACATGGTGGAATACGCGACAACAACCTTCTCGCGTGTCTCACCAGCAGTGAGCCGGCCGTAGGCATCGAGCGCCGCGGCGAGGGTCTCGCCCCGCCAGATCACGCCGTGGCTCGGCGCGATCGTTTCGATCTCCCACCCGGTCGCAACGACCTTCTCGACGGCCTTGGCTACCTGTCTGCCGAGCGGCATGAGGATGTTGGCGTAGTAGATGGCGAGCTCTTCTAACGCGAGTTCGATCCCGGCCTCGTCTGCGAAGCGTTCCGCGGATGCCATGTGCTGCCCAAACGCGTCGTTGGGCATGAGCACGCGCTCCTCGGCGCAGTACGTGAACATCGAGTCCGGCCAGTGCACCATCGACATCGGGAGAAAGCGCAGCGTGCAACCTCCAAGGTCGATGACGTCGTCAGCTCCCACCGTGTCGATTGCGAGACCGTCGTGATACTCGGCCACGCCCGCGACCCCCGAGCGCGACGCCACCACGCGGGCCTTCGGCATCGCGGCCATCACCTCGCGCAGGCCTCCGTTGTGGTCGGGCTCAACGTGGTTGACGACGATGAGGTCTATCTCGGACGGATCTATGATGGCGCCAACGCGCGCGAGCAGCTCCTCGACGAAAGGTCCCTTTACCGTGTCTACCAGCGCTGTCATCTCGTTCCCGCGCACCAGATAGGCGTTGTATGTGGTGCCGAGCGGCGTCTCGTAGCCGTGGAAATCGCGCAGGTTCCAATCGATCGCACCGACCCAGTCGATGCGTTCAGACACAGGTACGGATCGCATGAGATTGCTCCTTCGGGGTCCTGGGTAGCGGGTCACGTACAAAGATACCCGTTCGCGGGCGGCCATTTCTCTGTTCGGCGCGCTACGAGCTGCGCTTGACGAAGAAATCCGCCATGCCAAGAAGGAGTCCGCGAGCCTTGCCCGGCGGAAGGGCAACCTCGAGCATTGCCTTGGCGTCAAAGATGAGGCGCTCGGCGTACGCGTTCGCGTACTCGATCGAGCCCGCCTCGGCCATGATACCGACCGCCTCACCCAGCACCGCAGAACCGGTTTCTCGCGCCGAAAGGATCTCGAGCAGCCGCTCGCGGCGTGGCGAGTGCCGCAGAGCGTGGATCGCTACGAGTGTCCGCTTGCCCTCGGTGATGTCCGAGCGAAAATCCTTTTTCGTGGACTCGCGCGTGCCTACGACGTTGAGCACGTCGTCTTGGATCTGAAACGCGAGGCCAGCCGCCATGCCGTACTCCCGGAGCGCGGCGATCTGCTCCTCGGTGCCGCCTCCCACGATCGCCCCCACCGCGAGCGGGACACCGCCCGAGTAGTACGCCGTCTTGTGCCGAGCCATGACGAGGTAGTCTTCGACGTTGAGGTCGAACCGGTCATCGCGCGCCCAGCCGATGTCGAGCGCCTGACCTTCGATGGTGCGGGTCGTCATATCGACGAGCTCTGCTAGCACGCGAAGCTTCGTTGAGTCATCAAGCCCATCGTCGTGCACCACGGTGCCGCAGACGAGCGAGAGCGCAAGGTCCCCTGCGTTGATCGCCACGCCCTCGCCCTCGGCGACATGCATACACGGCTCGCCACGGCGGGTGAGCGAGCGGTCCTCGATGTCGTCGTGGATGAGCGCCGCGGTGTGGAAGTGCTCAATGGCTGCGGCTGCAGGCCTCGCGCGAGCAGGATCGCCGCCTACCGCTTCGCACGCGAGCAGGCAGATGAGGGGACGGTGGCGCTTGCCCGCGTTCGCGCTGAACGTCGCGACGGGGTCGTAGAGGTAGCGCCGCATATCAGGGTGATCACCGTTCTCGAAGAACGTGGCAAGGTACGCATCGAACCGCTTGGCGTTGCGTTTGAGATAGAGTTCGAACCCCGTCATCGGTCTCCTCGCACGGCGGTCACCGGTCCGCCACAGGCACACGTCCCCCGTATGGTATGCGCCGCGTGCCGCCGAGGCAACCCGGCGAGTTGCCTCACCAGAAATGTCGTCCAAACGGAAACGTTGCCTCACGTAAGAGTGTCGTCGAAGCGCTACCGTCGTTCATGTCGATCCGGCGGCGACGAGGGGGGCGCGACGAAGGTGCCGTTAACGATGGTGGAGAAGCACGCGGTGACCAGGCAACTGCACAAACAGTACAAGTCGGCGACGAAGCGCGAGAAGGGCGCGATCCTCGATACGCTCTGCACGCTTTCAGGCTACAGCCGCGATCATGCGGCCCGGCTGCTGCGCGCGGGTCCTCCCTCCAAGAAGCCCGCTCGCAGGCGGAAGCGAAAGCGCATCTACGACGCCGACGTGCTTTTCGCGCTGCGCAGGGTCTGGGCCACTCTCGACGGATTGTGCGGCAAACGTCTTGCGGCGGCGATGCCCCATGTACTGCCCTCAATGGAGCGCCATGGGGAACTGATGATCGACAGGGTGGTCCGTGAGAAGCTCTTGTCGGTCTCTGCGGCCACGATAGACCGCATGCTTGCCCCTGACCGTGCGCGTCTGGCCCTCAAGGGACGCGCCGGCACCAAGCCCGGAACCTTGCTCAAGGCGCACATCCCGATACGCACCTTCGCTGAATGGGACGATGCGCGCGCTGGTTTCGTGGAGATAGATCTCGTGGCTCACGAAGGGGGCTCGCCACACGGGGAGTTCTGCCAGACACTCGATGTCACCTGCGTCGCAACGGGTTGGACGGAGACGAGAGCGGTGCGCAACAAGG
>JAGXSG010000022.1 GCA_018333995.1 Clostridiales bacterium
GGGCGTACGCCCAATTGTAGATAGCGGTGCGGGCCCCGCCGATGTGCAGACGGCCGGTGGGACTCGGGGCGAATCGGACACGTGGGGGTGCGGACACCTGGATACCTTTCGTTCGGTGAAACGATACTGGTCGGTCCCATGGTACCCGAGAACTTAGGGACGCATGTATCGACACTGGACGCCGCTTGACGCCGCTCGCCGGGAGTCCACTAGGCATTTCACACAGCCTCATGTTATCGTGACGATGCTCATCTAGAGGCGGTCGCACGACCGCAGCGGGTGGAGGGACCGAGCCCAACGAAGCCCCGGCAACCGGTGTCGAAAGTGACGCACGGTGCCACTTCTCGGCAGGCGCTGCATACGCCTGAAAGATGAGGGAAGATCGCGGTACCACCCAGAGTGCGTACCAGATTGACCCTCGACAAGGCTGGCGAGGGTTTTTTCGTGCGTCATTGGATTGTGGTGACGCGGACACACAAAGGAGGACGAATGCCCGCACGCGAGTACCTGTTCACCTCAGAGTCGGTAACCGAGGGCCACCCTGACAAGATGTGCGACCAGATATCGGACGCGATCCTTGACGCGATCTTGGCCCGTGAGACCGAGCTTGCCGAGTCGGGCTTCGTTTCCCCTGCAGGTACCGCTGCCGATCCGGCATATGTTCGTGTCGCGTGCGAGACTCTCGTCACGACGGGACTGGTCGTCGTCTCGGGCGAGGTCCGCACGCATGCATACGTAGACATCCCGTCCATCGTTCGAAGCGTGATTGCCGACATCGGATACACCCGTGCGAAATTTGGATTCGACTTCGAGACGTGCGGTGTGGTCACGGCGATCCACGAGCAGAGCCCTGACATCGCACAAGGGGTAGACGAGTCATTCGAGGTCCAGCACGGCATAAACGGTGATCCTCTCGATCTTGTGGGTGCCGGTGACCAGGGGATGATGTTCGGCTACGCGTGCACGGAGACCACTCAACTCATGCCCATGCCCATCTACCTTTCCCACCGTCTCGCCGAGCGCCTAACAGCGGTACGTAAAGGCGGGGTCTTGGATTACCTTCGCCCCGACGGCAAGACCCAAGTTTCCGTGCGCTACTCCGACGGCGTGCCCGTGAGCATAGACAAGATCCTCATCTCGACCCAGCACGCCGATGGTGTCGATATTGACGGACTTCTCAAGCCAGACCTCGTCGAACACGTGATCAAGCCGGTGTTTGACCTTGAAGGCATCGACTACTCGGCTGCCGAGGTCTTCGTTAACCCCACTGGCCGCTTTGTCATCGGCGGACCTATGGGTGACACGGGCCTTACCGGGCGAAAGATCATCGTGGACACATACGGCGGCATGGGCCGCCACGGCGGCGGCGCGTTTTCGGGCAAGGACTGCACGAAGGTCGACCGCTCGGCTGCGTACGCCGCGCGCTGGGTCGCGAAGAACGTGGTCGCCGCAGGACTTGCCGAGCGATGCGAGATTCAGCTCGCCTACGCGATCGGCGTCGCCCATCCGCTCTCTGTCTACGTCGAGACGTTCGGCACCGAGAAGGTTCCCGCGAGCGCGATCGAAAAGGCCGTGAGCGAGGTGTTCGACTTGCGCCCTGGTGCTATCATCCGCGATTTGGACCTGCGCCGTCCGATCTATCGCAAGACAGCGGCGTACGGGCACTTTGGACGCACTGACAAAGACTTCAGCTGGGAGCGCACCGACCGTGCACAAGCACTCGCGGACGCTGCCGGTCTCAACGACTGACGTATCTGCCCCGAGGGGTTGCGAAGAGGTGTAGCGTGAGGGTAGCGCGCGTCGTTCTCGATATACCGGCGCGGGCGCTCGAAGCGGCGTTCGACTACGACATCCCGTCACACCTCGACGCGCAGGCCGCTGTCGGCCGCGCCGTGCTTGTCGAGTTTGGCAAGCGCCGTGCCGTTGGACACGTCGTCGAGATCGTCAACGACAGTGACGTACCGCGCCGTAAGCCGGTCATCGCGTTTCTCTCGCCCCCGCGGTTCGACAGTGTCGCAGCGCGACTCGCGTTTCGAATCGCCGAGGAGTACGTAGCTCCGCTGGCGGATGCCGTTCGCTTGTTCCTGCCACCCGGCTCGGTTCCGGACGCATACGTCAAAGACGGGGAGTGGCAGCTCAAGCAAGCCGCCGTTCGGCCTGTGATCGAGCGAGTCGTCGAGCGAGCGGCTGGATCGAAGTTCGAGCCGAGTCCCAACGCCCGCCGTCAACGAGCGCTACTCGACGCGCTGAGCGAAGGTCCGCTCACAACAGGAGAGCTTACCGCCCTGCTGGGTCCGGTAAGCGATGCTATCAGGCGGCTTGCGGACGCAGGCGCCGTGACCATCACCGAGAGGCGCCGACGCCGAGACCCCTTGGCGTCGACCCGGCCGGCCCCGCGGCACGAGACTCTGTCAGCAGGACAGCTGCAAGCGCTAACAGCGATCGCGGAGGCCTCGCCGGGATCATGGGTACTTCTTCGCGGCGTGACCGGATCAGGCAAAACCGAGGTCTATCTCCGAGCGATCGAGGAGGCAAGGCAGGCCGGCCGCGGCGCGATCGTCCTCGTGCCGGAGATTGCGCTCACACCCCAGACGGTCGGACGATTCCGCACGAGATTTGGTGATGATGTTGCCGTGTTGCACAGTCGGCTGACCCCGGGTGAGCGTCTCGACGAATTTGACCGGATGGTGGCAGGCGAAGCGCACATCGTGGTGGGCGCGCGTTCAGCCATCTTCGCACCGGTGAGGGATCTGGGGATCATCATCATCGACGAAGAGCATGAGACGTCATACAAGCAGGGTTCATCCCCGCGCTATGTGACGCGGGACGTGGCACGCTGGCTTGCATACGAGCGTGGCGCAGTGCTTGTGAGCGGAAGCGCGACACCTTCAATGGAATCACTGTATGCGCACACTCGTGGCCTGTGCGCGCTTGTCGACTTGCCTGAACGGGTTGGCGCAGGACGGATACCGGCTGTGGAGGTTGTTGACCTTACCGTAGAGTTTGCAGCCGGGAACCGATCGATGTTCTCGCGCCGTCTGGCCGATGCGCTCTCAGGTGTCGCTGATCGTGGCGAAAAGGCGATGCTGCTCATGAATCGCCGCGGCTACGCGTCGTTTCTTCTGTGCCGTGAGTGCGGTTTCGTTCCCGGATGCGACAGATGTTCCACCTCGTACACGTATCACGACACTGGACCGATGCTTGCATGCCACCACTGCGGCACACACGTCCGGATACCAGCCGACTGTCCCCGGTGCTCAAGTCCATACCTGCGGCGCTTCGGCGCTGGCACACAGCGCGTAGCCGAGGAGGCCGCCCGGCTGCTTCCCAACACGCCGATCATCAGAATGGATGCTGACACAACCTCGGCACGAGGTGGACATGAGCGGCGGCTCGCGGAGTTCGAGTCCCACAGCTCAGCAGTGCTGGTCGGCACCCAGATGGTCGCAAAGGGCCTGGACTACCCCGACGTCACTCTCGTCGGGGTAGTGAGCGCGGACACGACACTTCACCTTCCGGATGTGAGAGCGGGCGAACGGACGTTTCAGCTACTCGAACAGGTAGCAGGCCGGGCTGGCCGTGGAGCTGCTGGAGGGACCGTGATCATCCAGACGTACTGGCCGCAGCATCCCGCTATCAGGGCGGTTGCGTGCCGGGATCCATCCATCTTCTACGCTTCTGACAGTCACGACCGCAAGGCGCTCGGCTTCCCTCCGTACGGGCGACTCGCAAACATCGTCGTGACGTCCACCGATTCTGACGTTGCGCGTACGCACGCAGGCGTGATCGCTGAGGCCCTTCGCCGCCGAGATCACAGACTTGAGGTCATCGGTCCAGCTCCCGCTCCACTCGCACGCATCAAAGACAGACACCGCTGGCACGTGCTCGTGAAAGCCGGGATCGACGACGCGCTCGGACGAGTAGTGCGCGATGCTCTCGACTCGTCTCATGCGCCCGCGGGAGTGAGCGTCGCGCCCGACATCGACCCGCTTGACCTTTCATGAAGCGGCGGCGTGTGGGGTAGAATAGCCTTCGTCATTGAGATCGCTCGCGGTTGCACCACGCGGGCGCTGATACGAATTGCCCCAGTACACATTCACGCGGGAGGAAACCGCGAACATGCGGATATTCGAACACCCAAACCCAGCACTCAAGCAGCGTGCGGCGGATGTCGATCCAACCGCCGACAGCGGCCTTTCCACCCTTGTCGCACGCATGGCGCGCGCCATGTACGATGCGCCGGGAGTTGGACTCGCCGCAACACAGATCGGCGTCCAGAAGCGCGTCATCGTCTACGACGTCGACGACGAGCTTGTCGTGCTCTGCAACCCCGTGATCACTGAACGCTCCGAGGAATGTGAGTCGACCGAAGAAGGGTGTCTGTCGGTGCCTGGGATAGGCATCGACATCAGCCGCAACTGCCGGGTTACGTGCGAGGCTCTCAGTTTGACGGGTGAGCCGCTCCGGATCGAAGCCGACGGGTTACTCGCCCGTGTCCTGCAACACGAGATCGACCATCTGGACGGTGTCTTGATACTCGACCGCTGCGATCCGCAAACACGCAGGGATGCCATCCGGCACCGCAACGAGATTTATCACGAGCAGTCCCAGTGACTCATGTTGACGGCCGATCGGAGGAATCTCCTTGAAGGTAGTGTTCATGGGGACACCAGCGTTCGCCGTACCATCGCTACGTTCGCTCGCGGCACGCCACGAGGTTCAAGCCGTCTACACACGGCCTGATCGGCCGTCTGGACGCGGCCGAACCATCACCATGTCGCCAGTAAATGACGTTGCGGCATCACTCGGACTTGAGGTACGCCAGCCCGCGACTTTGCGGGACGATGAAGAAGTCGCGTTTCTTGATGCACTGGCACCAGACGTGATCTGTGTCGCGGCGTATGGCCTCATCCTTCCCTCGGCGGTCTTGTCGGTGCCGCGATACTGTGCGGTCAACGTACACGCGTCCCTCCTTCCCGAGTACCGGGGCGCGGCTCCCGTTCACCGTGCGATTCTTGACGGAAAGAGCGTGACCGGCGTTTCGATCATGCGGATGGAGGAAGGCCTTGACACAGGACCGTACGCCTCACGGATCACCGTTCAAGTAGGTGATTCAACGGTTGATGAGTTGACCGCAGTCCTCGCCGATGTGGGTGCCCAGGCGCTCATCGATGTGCTACGCGACATTGAGTCCGGGAGCGTGAGATGGACACCGCAAGACGACGCGAATGCCACCTACGCACACAAGGTCACCCGTGATGACGTCGCGCTTGATCCCACACACCGGGTTGACGAGGCGTTGAGAAGAGTTCGCGCATCGACCCGCAGCGCTCCTGCACGACTGCGTGTAGGAGACACCATTCTCACAGTCACAAAGGCGTTCGCTACCGCCACTCACCTCGCACCAGGACAGGCCACCTTCGACGGAAGCCGTCTAATCGCCGGATTCGCCGATGGGTCGATCGCTCTGGCCGAGGTCCGCCCAGCGGGTCGTGCATCGATGGATGGTGCGTGCTTCGCGCGCGGTGCCCGGTTCGGGGCCGCGTGCAGCTGGACACGGTGCCCGTGAGACCCGACTCCGCGCGTGAGGTGGCCCGCTCGGTGATTTCCGACGTTCGCCGGCGTAACGCGTGGGCAGGAGCGATCATAGCCGATGCAATTGCATCGGCTCACCTTGACGACAGAGACGGTGCCCTTGCCACTCGGCTCGTCTATGGAGTCGTGTCGGCTCAGGGCACGCTCGACGAAGCCTTAGACAGGTACCTTTCACGTCCCTCGCGCGTTCACCCCGCCGTACGAGACGTGTTGCGCCTTGCCGCGTATGAGCTTCTGTTCGCTCGAACTCCAGCGCGCGCGGTGGTGCACGAGGCGGTCGAGTCCGCGAGGCACATCCAGCCATCCAGTGCCGGGATGACGAACGCGGTTCTCAGGCGGCTCGCAACCGATGCGCCCTCTTTTCCGTGGGGGGATCCCCGCAGGGAGCCAGACGCGCTTGCGCGAGCCACGGGTCACCCGCTGTGGCTCGTAGAACTGCTCGTCTCAGAGATCGGCTGGGACGCCGCACACGCGTTCCTGAACGCATCGCTGGCTCCCGCGCCCACATACCTTGCGCACAATCCGTTCGCCGGATCCCTCGACGATCTATTGGCTGAACTTCAAGCCGTTGGCGGTGCTCCGGAACTCTGCTCGCCCCTAGGATGCGTACGAGCCGACGTACCTCGTGCGGCGCTTCGCTCTCCCGCGATGGCGCGCGGCGCGTGCGTCTCTGTCGATGCGGCTGCTCAGGTGATCGCCTCACTGGCGTCACCACCGCCTGGGGGAGTCGCGGTTGATTGCGCTACTGGCCGAGGCACCAAAACACTCCTGATGCAGGCCGACGCCGTCCGCTGCGGATCGGCCGCTCGAATCGTGGCCGCTGATATCAACGCCAGCAAGGTGAAGCGGCTTCAAGAGCGGATGGCGTTCCTCGGCGTTCCCGGAGTTGACGCCAGAGTAGCCGATCTAACGGACATGCGTGCGATTGAGACACTCGGAGGACAGTCCTCTGCCGATGTGGTGCTTCTCGACGCGCCATGTTCCAACCTCGGCACTTTGCGACGCCATCCTGAGCGTACCTGGCGGATTACTCCCCGCGACATCGACACGCTGGCACGCCTCGGCCAACTGATGCTCGAGACCGCTTCTCGTCTTGTTCGTCCCGGCGGTTTCGTGGTGTACTCGACGTGCACGGTGACTCAACGTGAGAATACCGATGTCATCGAGGCCTTCCTATCGAGCGAAACCGGTACGCGGTTCGTGACTAGCCCGGTGGGTGAACGCCTGCCGGAGGAGTGGCGGCACTGCGTGACCTCACAGGGGTGGTTTCAGAGCCTGCCTGCGCCTGGAGGCCCTGATGGGCACTTCGCCGCCATGCTTTGGTGTGTGCGGTAGCCCGGATCGCTCGGGCATAGATGTCGTTGATGATGGAGGAGGAGTGATGCGTAGCACGCGTATCGTCGAGATGCTTGAGGTCACGGAGGCCGCCGCACTGGCAGCCGCCAGGTGGATGGGCAGGGGAGACAAGCATGCGGCGGACGCCGCCGCCGTGGAAGCCATGCGCAAGGCTTTCGACACGCTCGACATCAGCGGTGAAGTAGTGATTGGTGAGGGAGAGCGTGATGAAGCCCCGATGCTCTACATCGGCGAGAAGGTCGGCGCTGGAGGCGAAGAGATCGACATAGCGGTCGACCCGCTGGAAGGAACCAATCTCACCGCGTACGGTCAGCCCAACTCACTTGCGGTCCTTGCGTTTGGACCGAAGGGGTCACTTCTCAACGCGCCTGATACGTACATGAACAAGGTGGCAACGGGTCCTGCCGCGGCGAATCTCGTCCACATTGATGCGCCACCCGCGGAAAACGTCCGCAACGTCGCGCGGGCGCTCAACCGGCCGGTTGAGGACATCGTGGTGTGTATCCTCGATCGCGACCGACACACCGATCTCATTCGCGAGGTGCGCGAGGCCGGCGCACGTATCAGACTTATCAGCGATGGCGACGTGTTTGGCGCGGTCTCAACGGCAATCGAGGGGACTGGCATTCATCTGTACCTTGGTATCGGAGCAGCGCCTGAAGGAGTGCTTGCCGCATCTGCGATGCGCTGCATAGGCGGTTGCTTCATGGGGCGGTTCGCATTCAGGAACGCCGAGGAGCGTGCACGTGCCGAGCGGATGGCGACGTGCGACATCGACGGAGTGCTCGACATGGATTGCCTGGTGGCGTCGGACGAAGGCGCGTTCATAGCGACCGGCGTGACCGACGGTGAGCTCCTGCGAGGCGTCAAGTACTTCGGGCAAGGTGCGCGAACGCACTCGATAGCGATGGACAACCAGACCGGGACGGTCCGGTTCATCGAGACGGTTTATCGAACCGGTGCCGAGAAGTTCTGGGTACGCAGGGATTAGCGCCGCACGAAAGGAGGCGCGTTGGGGTCGGTTACGGACAGCCCGTACATCCAGAACACGAGGTTCGCGCGCACGACTTCGAAGAAGTGCCGCCCGAGTCGCCACCGCTCTCAGATGGTCCGCACCCGCTCGAAGAATCACCCGCTCCGGCCGACGCACGGTAATCGGTGTTGTGAAAGCCACCGCCCTTGAAAACGACGCCGACGGGCGTGTACACACGCTTAGCGTTCTCGGCACATAGCGGGCACGAAACCAGTGCGTCGTCGGTCGCCCGGCGGGAAATCTCGAATACGTGCTCACAACTCCGGCAGCGGAAGTCGTACGCGGGCATGAATCGTGCCTCCGTTCACAACTGACATGAAACTCTGCAGCGTTGCACGATACCTTGGAGTACACTCTCGCGGCAAGGACTTCTCACCGGGTACACTCGAAATCTATGACGATGACACACTCAAACAATGATATCTCGCACGACGTCGGCTCACGTGCCGAGGCGCCACTCGTGATCCGGGAGCGCCCTTCACGTGCACCGTTCGTTTCGCGTTTTCTTATCGCAAGCATCGCCGCCCTCGTGGCAGTAACCGCCCTTGCGCTGACGTTCGGTGGCTGGATGTACGCTGCCGCAGCGGTCGCGGTCCCTGAGGTCACCGGCCTTGCCGAGGGCGTTGCCCGGACGCGAATCTCCCAGGCAGGGCTTAGTGTAGGAACGATCGAGAAGCGCTTCGACCAGGCTCCCGAAGGCATCGTGCTCGCCCAGTTCCCTGATCCCGCGCAGCAGGTCAGGCGCGGCACTCAGGTCTCTCTCGTTGTCTCGGCCGGTACCGAGGAGTTTCTCATGCCAGACGTCACCGGCTTGGGAATCGCGGCCGCTCGCGGCCGTCTCGAACAGGCTGGGCTCGTCGTGCGCATCGAGGCTGTGGTGTCCGAGGCGCCCGTTGACACAGTCGTCGAGACCGTGCCAGCTCCTGGTTCCCGCGTCAGAACCGCGGAAGTCGTCAGAATCCGCATCGCCGCGGAGGGATCAGCCACAAGCGCCCTGCTCCCGTACCGTATGGAAGACCTCGTCTTCGTGATCGACCCAGAGCCTCCCGCTATCGGTGATGTCGACATCACATTCGAGGTTTCACGCCGGCTCCGTTCGCTGGTTGAAGCATCGGGAGCTCGTGTTGTCGTGACTCGCTCGACCACCGAGACAGATGTAGTCCCCACGGTGAGAGCGGAGCGCGCGCTCGAGGCGACACCGGTCGTCACTGCGTTCATCGGCATCGACGCCCCGGAGACTCCTCCTGGCGGCATCGCGGTGTTATCGCCCTATGATGATGTGCCTGCCTCACGTGAACCCGGCGTCGCTCTCGTCGATGAGCTCGTCGTTCTTCTCTCTCAACCGGACATCCCCGTCCAGCGTGTTTTCCTTGCCGATGACCCCGTCGCCCGTGATGTGCCAGCTCCAGCCGTGCGTGTGCGCGTAGGGTCATTTGGGGTCCCCGAGGATCTCGCCGCTTTTCGAGATCCCACGTGGGCTGACACGATCGCCCGAGCGATCTATCGCGCGCTCGGCGAACGTTTCGCTTCCCGCTGAGAATGCGACCTTGACCACACCGGAGCTACAGACCCAAGCTACAAGCTCTTGCGTGACCGGGTTCTATGTGACAGCATCGACGTTAGTATCACCGTATCGGGAGCTGCGTAAAGCGGCTGAGAGGCGGTCACCCAGACCGCGACCGAAAAGACTGTCCCGGTAATGCGGGACATGCAGCACGGTCAGGCAAGCGGACGCTGCGTCCGTCAGCCGCTCTATATCGGTTCCCGTACGGCGACCCGCCAAGCGAGTTGGAGGAAACCGTATGGACAGGCACAGAACCCGTATCCTGATCGAGATCGCGCTGTGTGTTGCGCTTGCGACCGTGCTTTCGTTTCTGCCTATGCCCCGGTTGCCCCAGGGTGGCACGATCGGCCTCAGCATGATCCCCCTGTTCGTGATCGCCTTTCGGCATGGGATCGGTCCGGGCCTCGCAACAGGTGCTCTCTATGGACTTGTTGATCTCCTGGTCAACCCATACATCGTCCATTGGGTCCAACCTGTACTCGACTATCCGCTCGCGTACGCGCTCGTTGGATTGTCAGGAGTGATGTCCGCTCGGATCATGCGCGCGTTGAAAGCCACCAGCGCTGGCGGTTTCGCTGCGTGGCTCACGCTCGGCATAGCCTTTGGGGCCATCGGGCGCTTCTTGGCACACTTCGTATCTGGTGTGATCTTTTTTGGACAGTACGCCCCCGAGGGTCAACCTGTCTGGATCTACTCGGCGGTTTATAACGCGAGTTTCATAGTTCCGTCAGCCATTGCGGCGCTCATCGTCTGCCTTGTGGTGGTGCCAATCGTCCACAGGGCCGTTCCGGCAATGCGCTCAGGAGAGGCCGCATGAGTCCGGATTGTGAGACGCTCGTTGTCTGCGCCGCGCCAGTCGCTGGCAAGACATCGTTTTACGCCAGGCTGCTTTCTGTCTTCGAAAGGATCGTCGCCGTCGATGGCGGAGCGGCTCTCTGCCTTGAGGTGGGACGCATCCCTGATCTCATCGTTGGAGACTTTGACTCCCTCCACCCCAACGTACGCGCTGAGTGCGCTCGTCTTGGCGTGCCAGAGCGTGTCTTTCCCGCGGACAAGGACGTGAGCGACCTCGATCTCGCCCTCGCCGCGCTAGCGGGAGATGACATCTCCGAGGTCACGATCACAGCATGCTGGGGCGGGCGGCTTGATCACACCCTTGCGGCGATCGGCGCCGCTGCTCGCAGCGACGAATTCGCGGTGAACATCGCAGACCCCGGCCTGAACGGCTGGGTGCTCTCCGAGCGCGTGCGGCCACACCTGGAACTGCTCGGCAGGGGTTCTACCGTGTCGCTTATCGCTGTCCAGTGCTCCGCTCGTGTGTCGTGTAGCGGCGTCCGGTACCCGCTTGAACGTGAGCTTCTGTCCCCGCTGTCAACATGGGGGCTCAGCAACGTCATCTGCGAACCAGTAGCAAACGTGAGCGTGCACGAGGGGAGACTCGTCGTGCTGTCTCCGCGGGTCGGAGATGTACCGTCAGCGACCGCTCCGAGATTGTAGGACGCTTCACAAGCATCAGCACTCTGGATATACTCGACGCATGGGGGAGCTGAAGCCAGAACGAGTCGGACGCTTCGTGGCAGTTATCACGGGCATCGCAGCCGTGGGCCACGCAATCGCCGCGGTCTTGCTTGGTTCGCTCTTAATCGCACTAGTAGCGGTCGCGCTCTGCTGTGCGGCTGCGATGTCTGTTCGAGCGATGAGACCTGCGTCAGTATCTCTGCCCCCGGATCTTTCCCCCGGCGCCGAGCAACCGCGCCTCAACGCCGGGAGTCGATCGAATGAGATACGGCAAGAGCCAGATGAAACGTCTCCGCCGGTTGGCCGCGGCTCACCCTTTACGCAGGCCGTCGACTTGATCGCACCACGATCGATCGATGCACAGAGCGTAGTCGACGCCCTTTATGCGACGGTCAAGAGCATCGGTGACGTGGCGGATGTCACGCTCTGGAACGCTGATTCAGCAACGGAGGGACTCGCCCTTGTTGCTCGCGCTACCGGCGGAAAGATCGCGCCTCCCGCAGTTGGGATCAGTCCGTTGCGTGCCGCCCACGAACAAGGTCTCGCCATTCTCGAGACTCTGACGTTTGGCCCAGAGACCGAGGGGCCGTCGACCGTGTGGAGATACGCTGTGCCGGTCAACTTTGGCGAGATGGCGGGTGTCGCCGCTGTTGACTTCGCTCAAGAACCTCCCGACATGCCCGTCCTCAATCACGTGACCTCGGCGTTTCGAATCCCGCTCGCGGCCGCCCTCGCACTGACAACCGCGCGCGAAGAGTCTGAGTCCGCACGACTGTTGCTAGAATCTGCGCGTGACCTCTCACACATGCGTGACGTCGACGACATCGTCAGCTCGGCGCTCGAACGGGCGATGCGTATCACCGACGCCGCGACCGGAAGCATCATGCTGTACCAAGAGGATGGCGCGACACTGTCGATCGCGGCCGCCGCGGGGCTTCCCGAGGAGGTAGTTCGAGGCACGGCCGTCAGGCCGGGGGACGGCATCGCTGGATGGGTGGCGCTTTCCGGTCAGCCTCTGGTCATCGAAGACATGCCCGGACGTTCAACTCCCGCACGAGCCCGCGGCGTGCGCTCAGCCGTCTCGGTTCCCATAGCCGATGAACAGGGGACTCTCGGCGTGCTTAACGTCGGCGCTCGCGCGTACCCAACGCGGTTCACCGGCTCCCACCTTGCCAGTCTCGAAACCCTCGCACGGCAGGTTGCCACAGCTATCAGAACGGCGCGCGCGGTCGAATCCGCTGGAGAGCTGTACTTTGACACCCTTCGCGCGCTTGCGCTCGCCATGGAAACCAAAGATCCGTACGCGGCGGGCGGCACTGACCGAGTCATGCGTTACGCGGTAGAGCTCGGAAGGCAGATGGGCCTTTCGGGAGATCAGGCGCGCGCGCTGGAGATCGCCGCCATGTTGCACGACATCGGGATGCCAACGTCCGGAGAGCCCACGCTCTACACAGACAAGCCGCTCACAACGGTCGAGCGCGCCCTGCTGACGCTTCATCCCGTGATAGCGGCCGACATTCTCGAGCAGGCACCTGCCCTCCACGCGGTGACCCCGATCGTCTACCACCACCATGAGCACTACGACGGGAGCGGTTACGTCAACGGTCTTGCTGGAGACGACATTCCCGTGGGTGCGCGAGTGCTCGCGATCGCGGATTCGTTCGTAGCGATGACTTCGGAGCGACCGTTTCGTCGAGCGATGACAATCTCGGAAGCGTTGTCAGAGCTGCAATTAGGAGCAGGATCGCAGTTCGACCCCGCCATGGTGGAGGCGTTCTGCGCGATGGTGGAAAGCGAAGCGGGCACCGTGCGTGACCCGTACGGTACCCGTGATGAGAACGGCGCGTGACGACGGCCGATAGGAGCGGGTCAGTCGGCTACGAACGTGCTACCTTGCCGGCTTTCATGCACTTGGTGCAGACGTTGATCCGCTTCTTCGCACCGTCGACCACCACGTGCACCTTCTGAACGTTCGGATGAAACATTCTGTTGGTCACACGGTGGGAGTGACTCACGTTGCGCCCGGCGGATGGGTGTTTTCCGCACACGCTACATACTTTGGACATACCGCGACTCCGTTTCAGGTGAAATATATCCGCGCATCTAGCGCGCATGAGTGTTCAAGCAAGAGCGACGGACAGGCTACCATATGCGTGCCTCGGCATACAAGCACTACGTACCCTGGTCTTGACCTCGGATACCGGTCAGCCTCAACGCTCGGCTGAAGTCCTGTTCGCCGCTTACGTCTGGGCAGGAGACCGCCTTCAATCGGATATACTGTCCGTACTATGGTACCGGGCGTCCCGGTAACACGCCGATACAAGGAGCAGCGACATGCACGAAGCCGTGCGGGGAGAGATCAGCATCGCCAACGATGTCCTTGCGGACATGGCTGGCTTCGCCGCGCTAGAGTGCTACGGCATCGTAGGGATGGCCAGCTCCACCCTTCGTGACGGTGTGGCACAGCTCCTGTCACGGGAGAAGTTGCGCAAAGGCGTGGTCATACGTTCGACCGGCGACGGAGTGAGGGTCGATCTCTACGTGGTGATGGAACACGGCACCAACTTAAGTGAGGTGTCGCACAACCTCGTCGACAGGGTGCGTTACGTTCTCACCACGATGGCGGACGTCCGAGTCGAAGATGTCGACGTGCACGTACAGGGCATCAAGGTCCGTTCGTAACGATCAGCGAGAGAGGTTCGATGTCCCAACCGGTACCCTTTGTCACTCTTGTCTCCTCGGCTACCGCGGCGCTTCGTGAGCGAGCGGAGGAAGTGAATCGCCTCAATGTCTTCCCCGTGCCGGATGGCGACACCGGCACGAACATGGCTCTTACCATGGAATCCGTCGTTGCTCAGCTGGCTCAGACGGGTCCATCGGCAAGCCTGCCCGAGCTGTGCGCTGCGATGACCCATGGTTCGCTCATGGGGGCGCGCGGTAACTCGGGGGTGATCTTGAGCCAGATTCTAAGGGGGCTAGCCGAGGTAGTCGGCACTGCGGACGGCACAATCGATCCGTCGGAAACGCTCGCCCAAGCGCTCGAGCGTGCAACGGCTGTAGCGTTTCAGGCCGTTCGCAAGCCGGTGGAAGGCACCATGCTCACCGTACTCAGGGACGCAGGTGTGGCCGCCCGCGAGGCCGCCGACGCGAGTGTTGGATTCGACGCGGCGCTCGACACAACACTCGCAGCCGTTGTTGACTCGGTGCGCCATACCCCGGAGCTACTGCCTGTCCTCAAAGAAAATGGGGTCGTTGACGCCGGAGGATTCGGGCTCGCCATCCTCTGTGAAGGACTCATCGCGTCGTGGCGCGGCACTCCATTCGACCTCGCGCCGATACAAAGCGCGGCAACCCCTGTCACGTCAATCGTGCCGGTGGATGACTGGGACGACAGCGAGTTCCTCTACTGCACCGAGTTCCTTCTCTACGGCGACGCGCTCGACAAAGACGCCGTTGAGCGATATACCACCGAAGCCGGTGGATCTGAGCTTGTCGTGGGAGAGAGTGACATGCTCAAGATCCACGTCCACACAAACGATCCAGGGCAACTTCTTTCGCGTATGACTTCACTCGGCGAGATAGCCGAGGTACACATCAATAACATGCGTAGACAGACCGCCGAGCGAACGGAAGCGCTGCGGAGTGCGGATGCCCCCGCAAAGGCGCTCGGGATCGTGGCGGTCGCCGCCGGCAAGGGCATCACTGATATCCTCCGCAGTCTGGGCGCTGACCTCGTCGTGAACGGCGGACAGACAATGAACCCGTCGACCGCCGAGATCCTTGCGGCCGTCAACGAGGTCAACGCCGAGCAAGTCGTCATCCTGCCAAACAACAAGAACATCCAGATGGCTGCTCAGCAGGTCATCGGCGTTGCCAAACACCCGGTGAGCGTGGTGCCGACCACGTCGGTTCCAGAAGCGTTCGCAGCACTGCTCGCGGTCGATCCCTCCGCGTCTCTTGAGGTCAACGTCGCAGCCATGACGGATGCGGCCGCCAGTGTCCGAACCGGTGAGGTCACCACGGCCGTCAAGGACTCCGTCGCAAAGTCCGGCCGCGTCAAGAAAGGCCAAGTCATCGGTATAGCCGACCACGAGATCGCGGTCGTGGGTCACGACGTACTCGAAGTCGCTGTCCAGCTATCGGACATCCTCGCCGAACACGCGGAGACACTGACCATTCTCGGAGGCGAGGATCTCGGTGAGGAGGAGAGGCAGGTGCTGGCTTCTCGGATAGTTGAAGCTCATCCAGACCTTGAGGTTGAACATCACGACGGGGGACAACCATTGTATCCGGTCATCTTGTCAGCCGAGTAGATTGCAAAGTCAGGTAGACGTCGAACGGGAGAAGTGTCATGACACGCATCGGAATCGTCGCTGACAGCACGTGTGACCTTGGACCAGAGTGGCTCGCCGAGCATGACGTGAAGATGGTGCCGCTCAAGGTGATGTTTGGCGATGAGTCATTCCTTGACTGGATCGACCTGTCACCGGATGAGTTCTACCGCAAGCTCCAGGTCTCGCCCGCTCTACCCAAGACCTCGCAACCGTCTCCAGCGGAGTTTCTTGCGGCCTATCGCAGCCTCGCCGAGCAAGGCTGCACCGAGATCGTCTCGATCCACTTGACCGCGGCGTTATCCGGGACGTTTGAATCCGCGACGATGGCGTCGACGGATTCGCCCGTCCCTGTACGCATCGTCGACACCAAGCGAGTATCACAGGCAACGGCCCTGTGCGTGAAGGCCGCAGTGAAAGTGCGAGACGCCGGCGGCGACGCCGGCGAGATAGAGAACGCCGCACGAGTCACAGCCGAGACCTCGAGCTTCTTCTTCATCCCTGACACACTGGAGTACCTCGTCAAGGGCGGGCGCGCCGGAAAGGCGGCGGGACTGGCCGCCTCTATTCTCAACATTAAACCGATTCTTGTGTTCAACGCTGAGGGAACCATTGAAACATACAAGAAGGTCAAAGGGTTGAAAAAGGCGATAGCGGAACTGGCTGCCCGAGTCGCCGAGGAGAGCGCATCCACACCGATGACCCTGTCGATTCTCAGCGCCTCGGCACCGGATCTTGCCGAGAATGTTCGCGCGGCCCTCGACGCAGCTGGTGCGCGGTACACGCTCGACTCGATCGGAAGTGTGGGAGCGGTAATCGGCACGTACGGCGGACCACGCGCGGTGGGCATCGCGTACCACCCGACACGCTAAACGCAGACTCATGAGTGCCGAGGTCCCGGCAGGACGCGTCGAACGCCTTAAGGCATGGGAGCGTCCCGTTACTGACGCCCGTTTCGTCGACTCAGACAGAGCGGAGCTGCTTGGCAGACTGGGCGTGAGCACCGTTGGTGACCTTGTGCGCCACTGGCCGTTTAGGTATCTCGACCTGACGTCTACGCTGCCTCTCGTCAAGCTGCGCCAGGACATCGAAACCACTATCGTCGGCACCGTTCGCCACGTGCGCCGTAAACATCCCCGACCTCGACTCAGCATCGTCGAGGTAGCTGTTTCCGACGGCACCGGCACCATCCTTGGAGTGTGGTTCAACCAACCGTGGATGGCCAACCGCTTCATGGAGGGCGAGAGAGTCGCCCTTGCCGGCAAAGTCGAACTTGACTACGGCATGTTCCGGATGAACACACCTTTCGTCGAGAAGCTCGATGACGAATCGCAAGAACACCGCGTTGGCAGGATCATCCCTGTGCACAGCAGCACGGAAGGGCTCACGGTCAACTGGCTTCGCCGACTCGTAGCCGCCGCGATAGACGACTACGCCGATGTGCCCGATTTCCTTCCCGTCAACCTCAGGATCCGCCACGACCTCATGTCTCTGCGCGCAGCGATACGTGCGATGCACTTTCCGCAGAGCATGGACGAGACACGGCTTGCCCGCGTACGGCTTGCCTACGACGAACTGTTCTGCCTGCAACTTGGCCTCGCGATGCGAAGACACGCCCTTACCAATGAGCGCCGCGGCCACGCGCACCGCACAACAGGTGAACGCCTCTCCCGTCTCGGGAACACGCTGCCCTTCAAGTTGACTCACGACCAGCAGACCGCTATCGCCGAAATCCTTGGTGACCTTGCGTCCGCGCGGGTGATGAACCGGCTCCTTCTCGGTGATGTTGGCACCGGGAAGACGATTGTCGCCGCTCACGCACTCGCCGCCGTCGCTGACTCATCAACGCAAGCTGCGATGATGGCCCCCACAGAAGTGCTTGCGGTCCAATACGCTGAGAAAGTCGGACCATTGCTTGACGCGGTCGGCATCACCTGGGGACTCCTAACGGGTTCCACCGGCACGAAGCGGCGTAACGAGCTGCGTGCCGCCATCGCTTCAGGTGAGCTTGAAGTGGTCTTTGGCACGCATGCGCTGATCGAGGAAGGGATCGACTTCCCCCGTCTCACCCTCGCGATCGTTGATGAGCAACACCGCTTCGGCGTGAGCCAACGTCTTGCCCTTCGCAAGAAGGGTGAAGCGGTCGACATGCTAGTGATGACCGCCACGCCGATTCCGCGCTCCCTAGCGCTCACACGCTTCGGCGATCTTGACACCTCTTACCTGCGTGCCCGGCCTCACGGAGACGGTACACCGAGAATCACAACCCGACTCGTGGATCGGGCCCACCGCGCTGACTCCTACGAGACCATACGTAACGCGGTCAAAGACGGTCAGCAGGCCTACGTCGTCTGTCCGCTCATCGAGGAATCAGACTCAGTTAGCGCGCGCTCCGCGATGAGCGAGGCCCAGAGGTTGGCAACTGAGGTATTCAGCGATCTGAGAGTGGGTGTGTTGACCGGCAAGATGCGGCCCGGCAATCGCCTGGAAACCATGCGCGCCTTCAAAGCTGGTGAGCTTGATGTGCTCGTGAGCACTACCGTCATCGAAGTCGGCGTCGATGTGCCCAACGCTACGGTCATGCTTATCGAAGATGCCGAGCGATTCGGGCTCGCGCAACTTCACCAGCTCCGCGGCCGCGTGGGGCGAGGAATCAAACCCGGGGAGGTTCTGCTATTTGCGGACCCAAAATCCGCTGAAGGTCGCGCACGCATGGAGGCGATCGTACACAGCGACGACGGTTTTGCGCTCGCGGAGCAGGATCTGCGGTTACGCGGGCCTGGTCAGCTTCTCGGTATCGCACAGCACGGTCTGCCGCACCTGCAGGTCGCGTCTCTCGTTGATGACGCTGAGCTTCTGCAGACGGCGCGACACGACGCTTTCGAGCTTGTCGACACTGACCCAGCCCTTCTCCACGACACTCACGTCCCGCTTAGGCGAGAGGTTGAGCGACGGCTCGCAGGAGTCGTCGAATGGATGGAGAGCGGGTGATGATTTCCCGATGAGGATCGTTGCCGGCTTGCTTGGTGGCAGACGTCTTGCGACACCTGATCACTCGAAAACGCGTCCAACCTCCGACCGCGTTCGCGAAGCAGTGTTTTCGAGCCTGACTGCGCGTCTCGGCACTCATCTTGGCCAAGCACGCGTTCTTGACGCGTTCGCCGGATCGGGAGCTCTCGGGCTTGAGGCTCTCTCAAGGGGAGCGTCACATGTGACCTTCTGCGAGACAGACCGTTTTGCGCTTTCCGCCCTACATCGAAACATCGCCGATCTCGGTGTCACGGAACAGACGAGCGTGCTCGCCGCTGATGTCTTCGGCATCGCACGTACCGGGCGCCTCGGCGATACACCTTTCGCGTTGCTCTTTCTCGACCCTCCCTATAGAATCAACAAGGCCGAGGTCACGGCGCTTATCGTGAAGCTCTCCGCACGCGGACTGCTCGCACCCGAAGCACTCATCGTGTGGGAGCGCGCCACGGGTGAGCAAGTCGCATGGCCAGCAGGATGTGTACTTGAGCAAGAGAACCGCTACGGATCGACCACGACGGAGATCGCACGGTGGATAGGGGAGGAGAGCACGCGGTGAAGCGAGGTGTGTGTCCGGGAACGTTCGATCCCGTCACCTCCGGCCATCTCGACATCATCGAGCGGGCCTCCGCTCTTCTCGATGAGCTGATTGTAGCGGTGGCCCTGAGTCCAGATAAGGGCGGGGGACCGTTCTTCTCCATTGACGAGCGGTGTGAGCTCATCTCCGGGGCCGTTTCGCATCTTCCTAACGTATCGGTCCGCCCTTTTGATACCCTCTTGGTTGACTTCGCGTCCGAGACGGGCGCTTCTGTCATCATTAAGGGGTTGCGCGCCGTGACAGACTTCGAGCGCGAGTTCCAGATGGCGCAGTTGAACTACCGTCTCGTGCCGGATGTAGAGACGATGTTCATAATGGCGATACCGGAGTACATGTACCTGAGCTCATCGGCGGTAAAAGAGATCGCACGCCATGGCGGACCGGTAGAAGGTCTCGTCCCGCCAAATGTGTGCGAAGCGCTTGCCGAGCGGCGCACGCGGTCCCGTTAAGGGAGGACATACATGGATATCATGGCCTTGGTCGACAGGATCGAAGAACTCGTGGACAGCGGACGCTCGCTACCGCTCTCCAGCTCAAAGCTTGTCGATCCCGAGAAGGTCTACGAGATCGTCGACGAGATTCGGGCACAGTTCCCGGACGAGATCAAGCAAGCACGATGGATCGTCAAAGAGCGTCAGGAGATGCTCGAGGAAGCCGAGAAGGAAGCGAACCGCATCCTGGAAGACGCACGCGATCGCGCGCGCTCTATCGCAAGTGACCAAGAGATCGTGAAACTAGCCGAGCAACAGGCGGCAGCGATTATGGACGATGCGCGCGCCAAGGAGCGCGAGATCAGGCTCGGTGCCGAGGATTACGCCGACGAGATGCTCGCAAACCTCGAAGTGAATCTTGGAAAGCTTCTAACAGCAGTGCAACGTGGCCGTGACCGCCTCCAAGGTAAGGCCGGCGGCGGCGGCCAACGTCAGTAGACGCGGACGGATGAATCTGGGATGAACAGCTTCCTTGTCGACGTGTCATCGGCACTCTCGGAACCAGGTGCTTCGATCGAGGTTGATGATGAAGTCCCGTTAGGCGAAGTCGAGTGCGGCGACACGCTTCTCGTGTTCGAAGAACCGCCGCGGGTAAGCGCGAGACTGGTGCGAACAGACATCGGACTCGTGCTTTCCGGCACGGTCACCGCCAGCGCCAAGGTAGAGTGCTCGCGATGCCTGGAACCGTTCGTTCTCACTGTAGTGGGCGCAATTGAGGGCGGATTCAACATTCCGAGCGTTGCGCCCTTGACCGATATCGACGAGGACTGGGGCGACGTTGTTGGCGAAAGCGTGGATCTAATGCCGTCAATCGAGTCCGCGATCCGCCTGGAAGTGCCGTTAGCTCCCGTTCACGACGAATCGTGTCTGGGAATATGCCCCACCTGCGGGTCTGATCTCAATATCGAACGTTGCTCGTGTGAGGTGACGGCAGGAGAAGCGGCCGCGAATCCCTTCGCGGCCCTCAAGGATCTTAAGCATCCTGTCACGCCATCCGAGTAGGTGCGCGATGCGCACTGTGCTATAGTTTCCCGCTGTGCAACACCGATCGTGTTGCCCGGATGAAGACACTCCGGACGATAACAACGTCCGGGAATGAAGAAGGAGATTCTATGGCCGTCCCTAAGAGGAAGACCTCCCGCGCCGTGCGCGATTCGCGCCGTGCCACCCACGCGATCGGTGCGCCTGCCGCCTCGAAGTGTTCACAGTGTCACGAACCCAAACTCCCGCACCGGGTTTGCGGCAAGTGCGGATACTACGACGGCAAGGAAGTCATTGACACCCAGTAGTGCGTAGCCGGTGCCCCGTCTGTCGCGAGCCGAAAGAGATTGCATGACCGACGTCCGGCGAATACGCGTTGTGGTTGATGCCGCAGGTGGAGACCGCGCGCCTGGAGACATCCTAAGAGGCGTGGAAATCGCCCACGACACGACGCCAGGCGTTGAGATCGTGCTTACTGGTCCTGAAGAAGTGGTTGTACCGTTTGCCGCCGCACGCGAGCGAGTGATCGCGCACCCCACCACCGAGATCATTTTGATGGACGAGCACCCGGCAAGCGCGGTGCGTGCCAAGCCGGACTCCTCGATCGTCGCAGGATGCCGTCTCGTACGCGACGGAGAGGCCGACGCCTTCTTCTCGGCGGGCTCGACAGGTGCCGCCATGACCGCGGCGACCCTCGTGATGGGCAGGATACCCGGTGTGGCGCGGCCAGCGATCGCAACGGTCATCCCCACTGCCGGCGCACCCGCTGTCCTCCTCGACGCAGGCGCGAACGCTGAGTGCAAACCTGAGCACCTGCTCGCATTTGGGCACATGGGAGTCGCGTACGCACAGACGGTTCTCGGAGTCGCAAACCCGCGCGTCGCACTCCTCAACATCGGCGAGGAGCCGTCCAAGGGCTCGCAGCTTGCCATCGACGCCCACGCGCTCATGGCCGAGCACCTGAGCGGTTTTGTCGGCAACATCGAGGGCCGAGACATCCTATCCGGGGCTGTCGACGTCATAGTGACGGACGGCTTCACTGGAAACATCTCCCTCAAACTGCTCGAAGGCGCATCGAAAACACTTCTGGGCCAACTGAAGGCCGAGATGACCGCCACACTTCCGCGTAAACTTGCCGCCGCGGTGCTTGCTCCTGGGCTTAGGCGTTTGAAGGAGCGGCTCGATCCCGAGACGTACGGCGGCGCCCCGCTGCTCGGTGTCCGTGGCGTGTGCATCATCGGACACGGCTCCAGCGGTTCCCGCGCAGTGGCGGCGGCTGTAAACGTTGCCGCCACTGCGGTATCCGGGGATCTCACTGGATCGATCACGCGAGCGGTCGCGCGCGAAAGTTTGTGACGCCCGTGCCGGTGCGGTCGACGCTTTTTGGCAAGGAGCGATACCTCAACGCACGCACGCGGCGTGGTGTACACTACTCGGACACTAAGGCCCCCGCGATGTCTGTTGAGGAGAACCTGGGATAGTGACCAGATACGCCCGTATCGCCGGCATCGGCTCGTACCTGCCCGAACGGGTGCTCACCAACAGCGAGCTCGAGCAGGTCGTTGACACCACCGATGAGTGGATCGTTGCTCGGACCGGCATACGAGAGCGTCGCGTGGTAGCCGCTGGGGAAGCGACCTCGGATCTTGCGGTGAGAGCGGCTTCGCGCGCTTGTGACGACGCAGGCTGCACCCCGGACGACATCGACCTGCTCGTGGTCGGGACGTCCACACCGGACATGATGTTTCCCTCGACCGCGTGTCTAGTGCAAGCGGCACTCAATCTCACATGCCCCGCGTACGATCTCAACGCGGCGTGTTCCGGCTTCGTGTTCGCGCTTCATTCAGCGGCAACCGCCATTGAGTCAGGGCGGGTCGACAGGGTGCTCGTCATAGGCGCGGATGCGCTCACTCGTCACGTCGATTTCACGGACCGTGCCACGTGTGTGCTGTTTGGAGACGGAGCTGGAGCGCTCGTGCTCGAAGCGTCGGACGAACCAGGGGTGCTCGGAATCTCGCTCGGATCCGACGGCCGCGGCGCCGATCTGCTCAAGGTACCCGCGGGAGGCTCGGCGTTACCTGAACCGGTGGCGGAGACAGGGGAGGGCTCGCGATTTCTGCTCATGAACGGAAGCGAAGTGTTCCGGTTCGCGGTAGGGGCCATCCCCTCGGCCACAAGGAGCGCGCTCGAGGCGAGCGGACTTGCTGTCGCCGACCTCAATTGGCTCGTCCCGCACCAAGCCAACCAGCGCATACTGAACACGATCGCCTCGCGTCTAGGCGTGCCAGCCGAGCGGGTATTTAGCAACGTTGCTACGACCGGCAACACCTCCGCCGCGTCGATACCCCTCGCTCTCGACGACCTGTATACTAGCGGGCGAATCGCACCGGGTGACCGGATCGCCCTTGTCGGTTTCGGTGCCGGACTGACGTGGGGCGCCGCGATCGTCCGCTGGACCAAGCCCCTACGCACCGAGGAGAACTGACATGACGCTGCCCACCCGGGTGACCGCCCTTCTTGGCATCGAGCATCCGGTTATCCAAGGCGGCATGGCGTGGACCGCCACCGCCGAACTTGCGGCGGCTGTCAGCAACGCTGGGGGACTCGGCGTGATTGGGGCAGGTCACATGCCTACCGACCTGTTACGCGAGCAGATTCGCCGCGCGAAAACCCTCACGGACGAGCCGTTTGGCGTCAACCTCATGCTTCTCACCCCTCACATCGATGAGTTGGTCGAGATGGTCCTAGCCGAAGGAGTACACGCGGTCACCACCGGCGCCGGCAACCCTGGCAAATACATGTCCGCGTTCAAGGACAGGGGAATCAGAGTGCTTCCGATCGCCCCAAGCGTCGCGCTTGCAAAGCGGCTTGAAGCAATCGGCGCCGACGCGATCATCGGCGAGGGGATGGAGGCCGGCGGCCACATCGGAGAACTCACAACGATGGCGCTGATTCCTCAGCTTGTCGACGCGGTTGACATCCCTGTCGTCGCCGCGGGGGGCATCGCGGACGGACGGGGAGTGGCGGCGGCCTTCGCGCTCGGCGCTGAAGCGGTACAAGTCGGTACCCGCTTCATGTGTGCGACCGAGTGCACGATCCACCAACACGTGAAGGAGCGCATCATCAAGGCCCGTGACCGGGACACGGTGGTGACCGGTTACTCAACAGGGCATCCCGTGCGTGTCATTAAGAACAAGCTTTCGAGGATGCTCGTAGAACTGGACCGGGACAACAAACCCGAGGAAATTGAAGCCCTCGGATCGGGCAAGCTCTCTTTGTGCATGTGTCAGGGCGACCTAGAGATGGGATCGCTCATGGCTGGGCAGGCATCGGCGATGGTTGACCGCGTTCAGCCGGCGGCAGAGATCGTAGACGAGCTCATGACTGAGGCGATCTCAGTGATCGGACGGCTATCGGCTCTTCCTTCAAAGGCCGGTGTGTGACGACGTGAACGCCGTATTTGTCTTTCCCGGGCAGGGTTCACAGCATCCCCAAATGTTTTCAAGGGTGCCTGAGAGCGACGATCTCCCCCGGTTGCTCGATGCAGCCGAGGCACTGACCGGTCTTGATCTGAATCGCCTGACCAGCAACGCAATGCTCTCCGATCTCACCGACACTCGTGTCGCGCAGCCGCTCCTCTACCTGTGTGATTGGGCGTGGGGCCGCGCGCTCATCGACGTAGGACTCGAACCGGTCGCGCTCGCTGGCCACAGCCTCGGAGAACTCGCCGCGCTTGCCGTAGCCGAAGTCTACTCAGTCGAAGCGGGACTCGAGCTCGTGTGCGCACGTTCGAAAATGATGGCCGAGGCCACCGAAAGCGTCCCGGGGACGATGGCCGCCGTTTTAGGCCTGGACCTCCAGGCGGCCACATCGGCGCTCGCCGACCTATCTGATGTGTGGGTAGCAAACGACAACGCTCCCGGACAGGTCGTCATCTCTGGAACCGTCGACGGGGTTGCGCGCGCACGACCCGCGCTTGAAGCCGCCGGAGCTCGCCGCGTTCTTGCCCTCGACGTCTCCGGTCCTTTTCACACCCCCCTGATGAAAACGGCCGCACTTGAGTTCAGCGTGCTGCTCAACGCCGCTGAGTTCCGCACCGCCAGATTCCCCGTAATTCAAAACACCCGCCCCACTCCAGCTACTGACGCCGACGTGATCCGTGAGGCGCTGAAGGCTCAGATGGCTGGTGTCGTGCGATGGACCGAGTCGATGACTCAGATGCGTTCGTACGACCCTGTCACACTTATAGAGGCAGGACCTGGTTCCGTACTTTCAGGTCTTGCGCGCAAGGTTGATAAGATCACTGCCGTATCTGTGGAGCACGTGCAGCTCGAGACCATCGTTGAGGAGGTCATGCGGTGAGTCGGCACTCAGGATCCGTCGCGCTTATCACCGGCGCTTCGCGCGGCATTGGTGCTGCTATCGCGACTCGCCTCGCCGCGGAGGGCGCTACCGTTGTGGTGAATTACGCTGGCAGCCGAGATGCTGCGATATCGGTCGTCTCGGCGATAGAAGCTGGCGGCGGCCACGCGACGGCCATGCGGGCCGACGTGTCCGATCCTGCGGCGTGCGGTGAGCTTGTTTCGCGGTGCATCAAAGAGTACGGATCACTCAACATCCTGGTGAACAACGCCGGTATCACCCGAGACGGTTTGCTCGTCCGCATGTCAGACGCAGATTGGAACGACGTCATTCAGACAAACCTCACCGGCGCGTTTTCGATGATGCGAGCCGCCGCACCGGTGATGATGAAAGCCCGGTCGGGAAGCATCGTCAACGTAAGTTCGGTCGTCGGCATCACCGGCAACGCTGGGCAGGCAAATTACGCGGCTTCAAAAGCCGGGCTCATCGGCCTGACTATGGCGGTCGCGCGCGAGCTTGGCAGCAGGGCGGTACGCGTGAACGCCGTCGCACCCGGCTTTATCGAGACGGATATGACGGCACAACTTTCTGAGAAGGTGTCCCAAGCCGCACTCACTTCGATCGCGATGAGGCGCTTTGGCACGCCTGATGACGTCGCCGCCGCTGTCTCGTTTCTCGCGTCCGATGAAGCCCGTTACATCACCGGTCAGGTTCTCGCAATCGACGGGGGCATGACGTTCGGCTAGAGTGACCGCGGGTGCGTCTGTGCCCGACACCCTTCAAGGGAGGAGGTGTTCAGTCAGTGGACAGAGATACCGTTTTAGAGAAGACGAGAGAAGTCATCGTCGATCAACTCAACGTCGACGAGTCCGACGTGTTCGAAGACGCGTCGTTCATCGACGACTTAGGTGCCGACTCTCTTGACTTGGTGGAGCTTGTGATGGCTCTGGAGTCAGAGTTTGGCGTCACCATTCCCGACGAGGATGTTGAAGCAATCAAGACCGTGGGCGATGCGGTGAAGTACGTAGTCGAAAACGCCTGATCTGATGCGCGCGATCATCTGTGCAGGGCTCCCTTCCGGCGCTGTGTGGCCGGGAGGGAGCGTCTCACCATTCACCAGGCGAACGCTCGCCATCTGACAAAGCCACCCGGCAGACAAGGAACTTACAGCATTGGCCAAGATGCCCACACTCACGATAGGTAACGTGACCTCACGTCTCCCCGTAATCCAGGGGGGGATGGCAGTTGGGATCTCGATGGCGCCGCTCGCCGCCGCGGTTGCCCAGGCCGGGGGCATCGGACTCATCGCCGGGTCTGGCCTGACACCCGATGAGCTTTCCAAAGAGATCCGGGCAGCACGGCGACTCACCGATGGTGTTGTCGGCGTGAACATCATGGTAGCCGTGAGCGTCTTTAAGGATCTCGTCGCCGCGGCGCTCGAATCGGGCGCCGACTTGCTCGTGTGCGGTGCGGGCTTCTCCAGAGATGTGTTCGCGTGGGCCGCTGAGGCAGGAGTGCCTGTCGTCCCGATTGTAGGCTCAGCCCGCGTAGCCACCTTGTCGCAGCGGTTCGGCGCGGCGTCGGTCATTGTGGAGGGCGTGGAAGCCGGTGGACACCTAGGCACCGATCGAGAGATGCTCGAACTGCTTCCTGAGATCGTGGCGGCGGTCGACATCCCCGTAATAGGCGCGGGCGGAGTTGTGACCGGAGCGGACATCAAGCGCACCATGGACGCAGGCGCCGCCGGGGTGCAGATGGGATCAAGATTTGCGGCCACGGTAGAGTCATCTGCGCCCGAGGCGTTCAAGCAGATGTACGTCAACGCCACAGACAGCGACGTGATCTTGGTGAAAAGCCCCGTCGGGCTACCTGGACGTGCGCTTGATAACCCGTTTTCCCGGCGTATCAACAACGGGGACTACCCGCCCATAGAGCGTTGCGTCTCGTGTCTGAAGAAGTGCGGTAGAGACTATTGCATCATCGATCGTCTTCTTGCGGCGCGCTACGGTGATGTCAAAGACGGGCTCGTATTTGCGGGATCATCTGTGGCGCGAATCCACGACATTTTGACCGTCGCGGAGCTCATGCACCGTCTCGAACAGGAGTGGAACGAAGCCGCCGGAGGAAAAGAGCTCTGATGAGAAGGGTAGCGATCACTGGAATTGGAGTGGTGTCCCCACTCGGTGCAAGTGTCGAGGCCTTTGCCGAAGGGCTCCTTGCAGGACGATCTGGAGCCGTCCCGATCACCACGTTTGACGTCTCGGCGTACACCACACGGTTCGCGTGCATGGTTCCCGATTTCGATCCCACTTTGGTCCTCGACTCCAAAGAGGCTCGTCGAATGTCACGGTTCCAGCAGTTCGCGATGGTCGCCGCGGCGGAGGCGATCGCAGACGCCGACCTGTCGCCTGAAGACTCCGACCCCGAGCGCGTCGGTGTGATAGTCGGATCGGGTATCGGCGGACTCATGACACTCGAGGAGCAGCACACAACGCTACTCGAACGTGGACCTGGCAAGGTGAGCCCGTTCCTCGTTCCGATGATGATCGTCGATCTCGCAGCGGGTCACATCTCGATCAAGTGGGGCGCCAAGGGCATCAACTACGCGCCTGTATCGGCGTGCTCCACCGGGAATCACGCGATCGGTGAAGCCGGCGAGGTTATTCGCCGCGGTGATGCCGATGTCGTGATCGCAGGCGGATTCGATTGCGGCGTCACGCCTCTCGGCCTCGCAGGCTTCTGCGCGGCCCGTGCGCTTTCGACGCGCAACGACGATCCGCCCTCCGCCTCCCGCCCGTTCGACGCGGGACGTGACGGATTCGTCATGGGCGAGGGCGGTGGCATCCTCATCCTTGAGGAGCTCGAACACGCTCGTGCACGGGGCGCTCGTGTCTACTGCGAACTTGTCGGTTACGGAGCGAGCGCCGACGCCCACCATATCACCGCGCCA
This sequence comes from Clostridiales bacterium, assembly GCA_018333995.1. NCBI lineage: Bacteria > Bacillati > Bacillota > Clostridia > Eubacteriales > Clostridiales bacterium. The sequence continues at coordinate 27,807 of JAGXSG010000022.1, forward strand.
GCGCCAGACGGTGACGGTGCTCGCCGAGCGATGCTCTCGGCGCTCAACCAAGCACACATGGCGCCCGCCGATGTCGGTTACATCAACGCCCATGGAACGTCGACGCAACTGGGCGATATCGCCGAAACCGGAGCGATCAAAGGGGTCTTTGGCCGAGCCGTGCCCCCCGTGTCGTCCACAAAGTCGATGACGGGTCATCTCCTGGGCGGTGCGGGAGCGCTTGAAGCTGTCGCGTGCGTTCTCGCGATCGACCGCGGCTTCCTGCCCCCCACGATCAACCTGCACGACCCCGATCCGCTGTGTGACCTCGACTACGTCCCGAATGAGGCTCGAACGCACTCAATCGACTCCGCTCTCAGTAACTCCTTCGGGTTTGGCGGCCACAACGCCACCGTGCTGTTCGCGCGGGGGTGATTTCCCCGTGACGGACACTGATGGCGCCCCGCCCAAAACGATGAGCAAGTCCCGCCTCGCGCAGGTGGAGCACACGATCGGATACCGCTTCTCCGATCGCCGCCTTCTCGCTCGCGCGTTCACTCACCCCTCACTTGACTCCGGCCCGCGAGGACGCGCTGACTACGAGCGGCTCGAGTTTCTCGGCGACGCAGTGCTCGGACTGATAGTGGCCGACGAGATCTATACTCGCCTTCCTGAGCTTGACGAGGGCACGATGACCAAACTCAAAGCTTCTGTCGTGTCACACTCCGCCCTGGTAGCGACCGCCCGCAGACTCGGCTTCGCGGAACGGATCGTCTTAGGACCCACTCACGCCCGTGACAGCGAGCGCGCGCTGCCCTCGGCGCTCGAGGACGTGTATGAAGCACTGGTCGCGGCTATTTACCTCGACGGAGGGCTCGACGCCGCCCGCCGTTTCGTTGTCGAAAGTATCGGCGACTCGATCACTCCCGAGGGCTTCGACGCGCTCACGATCGAGCATCCCAAGTCGAGACTGCAGGAGATCGCTCAGGCGCGTGGCACGGTTCCGGCCTACCACACCGTCGCCATAGACGGTCCGCCGCACGCCAGAACGTTCACCGCGGAAGTCACCCTTTTCGACCGTGTCCTCGGACGGGGAACCGGAAGATCGAAGCGAGACGCCGAGACCAACGCCGCAACCGCGGCTCTCGATCAGCTCAATACCCGCGGTTAGAAGGAGCCTCGCGCCAAGAAGAGGCACGCGCCGTATGGTAGAATCGCACGCGTTCGCCGCCTGATTCGAGCGCACGCGAACCGGTCGAAGAGCAACGATCCCGAGAGGCCCGCACGTGCACCTGCGTTCGCTCATATTGAAGGGATTCAAGTCCTTCGCCGATAAGACCTCGCTGGACTTCGAGCCTGGCGTCACGGTAGTCGTGGGACCAAACGGTTCGGGCAAGTCCAACATCTCCGACGCGGTCTTGTGGGTATTAGGAGAGCAGTCCGCAAAGACTCTTCGCGGCCAGGTGATGGAAGACGTCATCTTCGCGGGCTCATCGGCAAGACAACCGGTGGGAATCGCTGAGGTCGATCTCGTGCTCGACAACTCAGATGGCACACTGCCGCTCGAGTTCAACGAGGTCACAATCACGCGCCGCATGTACCGGAGCGGGGAGAGCGAGTACCTCATCAACCAAACTCCGTGCCGCCTCATGGACGTCCATGAGTTGTTGCACGACAGCGGTCTTGGCCGAGATACCCACTCGATCATCAGCCAGGGACGTCTTGACGAGGTCTTAAACTCGCGACCGGAAGACAGACGCGCGCTCATCGAGGAGGCGGCTGGCGTTCTTAAGCACAAGAAGCGCCGTGACCGGGCTCTTCGCAGACTCTCGGCGATGGACGCCCACGTCGAGCGCGCCCGTGATATCGCCGCTGAGATCGATCGCCAGCTCAAGCCCCTCAAGCGGCAAGCGGTCCAAGCGGCTCAGCACGCCGAGATCGCCGCTGAGCTTAAGGAGCTAGAGGTCGCGTACGCGGTCGACGGCTTGCGCTCCCTCAAGGCGGAGTGGTCCGCTCTCGATAAGCGCGAGCGCGAACAAGACGCCGAGATCGAGCTGACCAGATACCGCCTCTCAGAAAAGGAACGGGAACTTGAGAAATTCCAGTCGCTCCTTGAGGAGAAGGGGCTGTTCGTCGGCGACCTTTCAGAACAGCGCCGACGCCTCCAGTCGGTGCTCGAACGCATCAACTCCGGACTCCTGTTGCTGGAGGAGAAGGGGAAGAACCTCGTCGAGCGCCTTTCCGACCTGAGACAAAAACTCCACCAGGCTCAGAGCCGTGTGGCCGCCCGCTCCGGCGAGCTGGAAAATCTCACCGCATTGCGCATGGAGACCGACGCACAGCTTCGCGCCCACTACTCCACCCTTGGCGAGCTGCGCCGGGAGTCCGAGACCGCGCGCAAAGAACGCATGGCCGCTGACGAGAGCGTCGCCGCGGTCACCGCTGAGATTCGTCGCGCACGCAAGGAGCTAGAAGACGGACGGGCCGAGGTATCCGCCCTCGAACAAGCGTTATCTTCGCTGACCCTCGAACACAATCTGCTCACCGAACGCGCAGAAAGCATGGCCACTCAACAATCCGCACTGGTAGCGGCATTGTCAGCGCGCCGCACGCGCCTAGAGCACCTTGACGGCGAGCTCATCATGGCTCGCAAGCACCGCGCACTCGCCGAGGTCGATGTCGACAAGCGAGTACGGATCCTTGAGAGCCGCCGGAAGGACCTGGCCGCTCGCCGAGACTCCCTTGCGGCCGCTCGCGCTGAGATGCGGGCGTTAGAAGAGATAGACCGCGCGTTTGAGTCCGCATCCCCCGCGCTCGCATGGGCGCTCGCGAAAGGCCGCGAACTTGCCGGCGTGACTGGGACGCTCGCTGAGAGCGTGCGCACCGCCGAGCGGTACGAGATGGCTGTAGAACACCTTCTCGGCACGGACCTGTACGCCCTGCTCGTCGAAGACGTGGACGCCGCAGCCGTGATCGCCGAGGCCGCCCGAGGCGCCACAGACGGCGAACTTACCCTCGTGCCGGTGACCGCCCGCGCGAGCCGCGAGTACAGCGCGCCTCCGCACGGCAGCGTGCGACTCGTCGATCATATCGAATGCGATCCGCACGTCCGCAGCGCACTGAACGCGCTTCTCGGCGATGTGGTCATCACCGAGAGCATCGGGGACGCTGTCCGTCACGCCTCACGTGACACAGAGGGTCGCCGCTTCGCCACCGCAGACGGCGCGATCGTGTGGCCGAGCGGCAAGGTGACAGTCGGTCGCGTAATGTCGACCGACGGTGCGGGAGTGCTCACGCGCAAGCGTCGTATCTCAGAGCTTGAGGGTGACCTCGCGGGTCTGGAGATTTCGGTCGGCGATGCTGAAGCGCAGGTGTCCGGTGCCGAAGAGGCGCTCGCGGCGGCCCAACAAGACGCGCTCGAACTTGGCCAGAAGATTGCACACCTGGCTGGCGAGACAGACTCAGTCCGGGAAGACGCCGCGAGGCTCGAGACCCAGCTCACCACACTCGACGCCGAGATCCACGCAACTGAGAGCCGTTCCGCTGAGATTGCCCACCGTGCCGAGAAGGAAGCTCCATCACTCGCGACACTCCGGAACCGCCTTGGTGGCATGTCGATACTCATTGACGAGCTCGAGGAGCGTGCCGCAAGCGAGCGGGAACTTCGCGAGCGGCGGCTGAGGGACGAAAGTACAATCGGCGAGCGTCTCGCGACGTGCCAAGTCGACATCGCCACGACCTCGGAGCGGGAGATCCACCTCAAGCGGCAGATATCGGCGATCGGCGCGGAGCTCGCTGAGCTTGAACGCACCCTGGAGCAGTCGCAATCCGCCGAGGCCGCGCTCGAACTGCTGCGTGAACGGATCCAGCCGGTACACGACCTGTATTCGGCGCTCCTTGAGCGAGCCGAGCACTGGGCGTACAAGCTTCGCGACCGCGCCCACTTCGAACAGGCAGACTCCGAATCGTTGCGCTCCGCCGTCCGCGAGGTGCAAGAAGCGGTCCGTGATCTCCACTCGATGGTGGATACCAAGTCGCTTGCCATCGGCGAGATCAGGGTCGAAAAAGGGCGCCTCGAAGTTCAGGTGAACACTGCGGTCTCCCGGATCGTCGATGAGCTCAAGACCCCGATAGAACGCGCGCTTGAATCTGAGCCGCTCGTCGATCGTTCCGCTGCCGGGGACGCGCTGCACCGTCTCCGCAAACGGCTCGAAAACATGGGGCCCGTGAACCCGATAGCGACACACGAGTACGAAGCGCTTCAGTCGCGTCGCGAGAGCATGGCGGAACAGATCGATGACCTCACAGGAAGCCGTCAGGCTCTCCAGAAGGTCGCCGCGGCGATAGAGCGCAAGATACGCGAACGGTTCTTTGAGACGTTTGAACAGGTAGACTCGCACTTCCAGGAGGTCTTTGCGGTGTTGTTCCCGGGCGGTCACGCCTCGCTTTCGCTGACAGACCCAGACGATCCCGAGAGTACCGGCGTCGAGGTCATCGCCCAGCCACGTGGGAAGAAACTCGCTAAGATGTCGCTCATGAGCGGTGGGGAGAAGTCACTCACTGCCCTTGCGCTACTGTTCGCGGTGTACCGGACTCGTCCGTGCCCCTTCTACATCCTCGACGAAGTCGAAGCGGCCCTCGATGACACCAACCTGCGTCGCTTCATATCATTCATCGATACGATGCGCGACCATACCCAGTTCGTCATAGTGACCCACCAGCGACGCACCATGGAGATGGCAGACGTCCTCTACGGCGTGTCTATGCAGGCCGAGGGCGTCAGCAAACTAGTCAGTCAACGCCTCGACACCGCTTCAGGCAAGGAGTCCGCCGATGACCACGCCATGGTATAAGCGTATCTCGGAGGGGCTTACCAAGAGCCGCGAGCGCCTTGAGGGACAGATCAACATCATCCTCAACCGCGGCCCTGACGTGGACGAGGAGTTCTGGACCGATCTCGAAGACGCGCTCATCACCTCCGACATGGGCGTACTCGCCGTCACGGAAACCGTCCAACGTCTTCGAGACGCAGCCGCTCGGCTCGCCCTTCCTGACGCAAGCGCTGTCATAGATCACCTAGCCGAGGAACTCGCGCGTGAGGTCGACATCGTGGGCGGCCAAGACCCGCTTGACCTGTCTCCGGTGGTGGTTCTTGTGGTTGGCGTGAACGGCACGGGCAAGACAACCACTGTCGGTAAGCTCGCAAGAGAAGCTGTCGATAACGGACGGTCGGTCCTGTTGGGCTCGGGAGACACGTACCGTGCAGCCGCGGTCGAACAACTCGAGATATGGGCACGGCGTGCGGGCGTTCCCATGATCGGCCGCGCGAGGGGAGCAGACCCGGCGTCGGTCGCCTTCGACACGGTGAACGCCGCGAACGACAAACGCCCCGACCTCACGCTGATCGACACCGCGGGACGTCTTCATACCTCTCCTGATCTTATGCGCGAACTCCAGAAGGTGCACCGGGTCACCGTCCGGGAGAGCGAAGCTCCAGTTAGAGTAGTGCTTGTGATGGACGCAACTACCGGCCAGAACGGACTCGTCCAGGCGCGTGAGTTCAACGCCGCCCTCGATCTCGACGCGATCATCCTCACTAAACTTGACGGTACCGCGAAAGGCGGCATCGCGGTCGCCGCAGCCAGAGAGCTCGCAACTCCCATCATTCGAATTGGCGTCGGAGAGGGCGCGGACGATCTCAAGCCATTCGTTGCGATGGAGTACGCGCGAGCGCTCATCGGAAAGGGATAGTCGTGTTTGGCCCTCCCGGACGCGGCGATCGCATCGCCCGGCGCATCATCGTCCCGCTTCTGATCGTCTTCATCCTAGTGACCGCCGTCTTTAACGTGTGGTTTGACCAGACGTTTGTCGACGGAGATTCTATGGAACCCACCTTGCGCCACGGAGATCGCGTCCTTGTGACCAAGGCGTATGACACCCCGCGCCGGGGGGACGTTGTGCTCGTCCTGGCGCGCCCGCGCGGCGGCGGACCGGAGCGAGAATTCTTAAAGCGCGTAGTCGCGATAGAGGGGGACACGATTGCCGTGGTGCGAGGCGTGGCGATCGTCAATGGAGCCCAGGAGCCGGGGGAGTACGCCACGCTGCTCTCTCAAGACGACATTACGACCCGCGAGATAAAGGTCCCCGCCGGCACGGTGTTCACGCTTGGGGATAACCGTCCCATATCCTACGACAGCCGGTTTTACGGTCCGGCTCCGATCGAGGCGGTTCTAGGCAGGGTCATTGCGATCTGGGCGCCCATCGGCAGGATAGGTCGTGTTGACTGAATCTCCGCTCCACCTTAGCCTGGGCGGACGCCGCCGGGCGCAGACGATTAATCACCCCACCCGAGCTCGCTTGAAAGGTAGCGCGACACCATGTTTCAGAACCTGAGCGACCGGCTCCAGTCCATCTTCGCGAACCTTTCTAGCAGAGGCCGCCTCACCGAGTCCGATGTCGACGCCGCGATGCGGGAGATTCGCGTTGCGCTACTCGAAGCCGACGTGAACCTCATGGTGGTCAAATCGTTTATCTCCGCCATCCGGGAACGAGCGATCGGCGCCGAGGTGACAGCGTCGCTCACGCCGGGCCAGGTGGTTGTGAGAATCGTGCTCGAAGAACTCACCACACTTCTTGGCGGAGGTGGTGCGAAGCTCACGCTGACCGGAAGGATTCCCGCGATCGTCATGGTGGTAGGTCTGCAGGGCTCAGGCAAGACCACGGCCAGCGCCAAGCTCGCGAACCTCCTGCGCAAGCAGGGGCGTCGTCCGATGCTCGTTGCGTGTGACGTCTACCGGCCCGCAGCCATCGATCAGCTTGAAGCTCTTGGACGTGAGCTCGAGATCCCCGTGTACCGTGGTGAAGGCAGCGATCCCGTCGAGATCGCCGCGCTCGGCGTCAAGGCGGCGGTAGAACACTTGAGGGATGTCGTCATCGTGGACACAGCGGGAAGACTCCACGTCGACGAAGAAATGATGGCTGAGGTCGCTCGGATACGTGACACGATCCGACCTGATCAGATACTCATGGTCGTCGATGCGATGACAGGTCAAGATGCGGTTCTTGCCGCGAGCGCGTTCGCAGAGCGGATCGCCTTCGATGGAGTGATCATCTCAAAGCTTGACGGTGACGCTCGGGGTGGAGCGGCGCTGTCGGTCAAGAAGGTGACAGGCAAGCCCATCATGTTCGCGAGCGCCGGCGAGAAACTTGACGCGCTTGAGCAATTCCACCCTGATCGCATGGCCAAGCGAATTCTTGGCATGGGCGACGTGGTGACCCTCATTGAAAAGGCCCAAGAGAACATTGACGCCGAGGAGGCCGCGAACCTCGAACATCGCCTGAGGACCTCGCAGTTCACGTTCGACGACTTCCTCGCGCAACTTCGCCAGGTCAAGAAGATGGGCGGTCTCGAAAGTCTTCTCAACATGATGCCTGGCGTCGGCAAGCTCAAAGGACTCGCTGACACTGAGATCGATGAGCGCGGACTTGACCGGACCGCGGCCATTATCCATTCGATGTCTGCCAAAGAGCGCGCTAATCCCAGGATCATCAACGGGTCACGCCGGGAACGGATCGCAAAGGGCGCCGGCGTGCTAGTCACCGATGTGAACCAGCTATTGAAACAGTTCGAGCAGACCCGCAAGCTGATGAAGCAGTTTGGTGTTGCCCCCGGGGGAAAGGGTCGCCGCAAAGGGCGGTTCAAATTGCCTCCGGGCATGAACCCGCCATTCTGATGTCTCTCACGTCAGAACCGGAATGGGATTCTTCTTTGACCCGGCTCGGGGTATGCAATATCATAAGCAGTCGCTTTGTGTTCCCGTGGTTCGCGCATGCGGCCACCCTATCCGGAGGTGAACGTTGGCAGTCAAGATCCGCCTTGCGCGCGCAGGTGCGAAGAAGGCCCCCTTCTACCGCATCGTCGCTGCTGATTCCCGCTCTCCGCGCGACGGCCGGTTCCTAGAGATCCTCGGCCGATACAACCCGCGCACCGAACCAAGCTTCATCGATCTCGACATCGAGCGCACCGAAGCGTGGGTCGCGAAGGGCGCGCAGATGACCGAGACTGTTGAAAAGCTCTACAAGATCGCTAAGAGCCCCGAGGCACACGCTCCCGTCAAGGATGAGAAGTTGTCCAAGAAGGCCCAGGCCAAAGCCTTAGCCGAGTCAGAAGCCGCTGCTAAAGCCGCTGAGGAGCAAGCGCAGGTGCCAGACGCTGCCGCGACCGAAGGCGAAGCGAGTGACGCGCCATCCGCCGCTGACGCCAAGTCCGAGTAGGGCGGTCGATGCGCATGTCCCCCTCGGCTGACCCGGAGGCCCTGGTACGCTACCTCGTGACCTCTCTTGTGGACGACGTCGACGCTGTCGTCATAGCGAAGAAGATCTCTGGCACGTCGACAACGTACGAGGTATCAGTCAACCCCGATGACGTCGGTAAGGTGATCGGACGACAGGGCAGGATCATCAAAGCGATTCGCACCCTGGTCAGGGCCGCCGCTAGTGTCGACGGTGCTCACGTCGACGTGGAGGTCTTGGGGTAACGGGCATGTGCGACACCCCATTCGTCCCCGTCGCTCGCGTCGTCAGGGTCCACGGTACCCGGGGGGAGCTTTCAGTAGCACCGCTTGGCAAATGGCCCGTCGAATCGCTGCTGGGCACGGAGGTATGGTTCGTGCCGCCAGCGTCCGGTCCGCGATACGGCGCCATCGAAGCGATACGCCCCGGTCCAAAGGGCCCGCTTGTCAAGGTGTCCGGGATCAGCGACCGCTCGACGGCCGAGGCGCTACGTGGCCGCACTCTTGTCGCCCGTCCGGAGCAACTGCCGGCGGGATTTTCAGAACCGCCGCTCGATTTGGTGGGGTTCTCCGTCTTCGATGAGAAGCGCGGACTCTTAGGCGTAGTCACCGGGATCATCCATACCGGTGCTAATGATGTGTGGGTGGTTGCGGGCGAGAGGTATGGCGAAGTCCTGCTCCCCGTAATCACAGACGTGGTGCTTGAAGTTCGCCCCGACTTACGCTCGGCGCGAGTCCGTCTGCTCGAAGGTCTGATTGACGAGGGCTGAATTGTGGTCATCGACATCATCACCATCTTCCCGGAGATGTTCGATTCCCCGATGTCCGCATCGATGATCGGAATCGCCCGTGACCGCGGGCACCTTGACTTACGCGTCCACGATCTTCGTGATTACGCTTTCGACCGGCACCGCTCCACCGATGACTATCCGTATGGCGGCGGTCCGGGCATGGTCATGAAGCCCGAGCCCCTCTTCGCCGCTGTTCACGCGGTTGAATCCATGCCGCCCGGAGACGGGACCATCGTGTTCTTGACCCCGGGAGGGACGCCGTTTAACCAGGAAATCGCGCTCGGCCTGTCCACACGCAAACGTCTGATTCTCGTATGTGGCAGGTACGAAGGGTTCGATGAGCGCGCACTCTCACTTGCCGGTATGGCGCTGTCCATAGGCGATTATGTGACCACCGGAGGGGAACTGCCCGCGATGGTCGTTGTCGACGCCGTCACACGCCTTTTGCCAGGCGTTCTAGGCGACGAATCGTCCATCACAGACGAGTCGTTCTCTCACGGACTGTTAGAGTATCCTCAATACACCCGTCCCGAGGTGTTCGAAGGGATGAGCGTGCCCGGCGTGCTGCTCAGCGGCGATCACGCGAAAATCGCCCGTTTTCGCAGGGAGCAGGCGATAATACGAACCGCGCGAGTCCGGCCCGACCTCATTGAGTCCGCACGGCTGACTGACGACGAACGCCGCCTCGCCGAGGCGGCTCGAAAGGAGAGTAGCAGTGAGTGACGTGGAGCCGGTACGCGGTGCGTCGCCGGATGCGCGAGGGGACGCTGTTCCTGGCGCGGACGGTCACGTGCCGCAAGCCCCCATCACCGTTGAAGGGCAGCAGACCAAGAGTCCGAGTTTTGTGCGCTGGCTACTGGAGACCGCGATCATGGTCGCCCTCGCGTTCCTCTTGGCGCAGGGCATCAAGACCTTTGTCGTACAGCCCTTCGTCATACCCACAGGCTCCATGGAACCCACGATCATGTCGGGAGATCGTGTCCTGGCCGAGAAGATCACCTACCGGTTCCGAAATGTGCAACCGGGCGACATCGTTGTGTTCGACGATCCTACCGGACGCCATCCGCAACTCATCAAGCGAGTGATAGCCGTAAGCGGCCAGACGCTCGACATCAATAATGGAAAGGTGTACGTGGACGGTGAGCGTCTCGATGAGCCGTACCTCGATGGAGTGACCACCGAGCCGGGCAACCTCTTGATGCCCGTGACGCTCGCCGACAACGAGTACTGGCTGATGGGGGACAACCGGCCCAACAGCGGGGACAGCCGCTTCATGGGGCCTGTCGACCGGGAGTTCATCCAGGGCAGAGGATTCGCGATCTACTGGCCGCTCGACAGAATCGGCCCACTTCGATAGCGTGTCGGCTCACCACGAATCGGCGAGCCTATACCAACTGGACGTGTTGCATCGGCATCTATGCGCCGCTATAGTACACACTTGCGCCTGGGGCGCGCCTGGTAGACAGAGATAGACGAACCGTAAGGGAATTCCGATGAACATCATCCGAGCGATCGAGCAGCAACAAATTCGAGACGACCTGCCCGAGTTTCAGGTCGGTGACAATGTCAAAGTGCACTACCGCGTAGTGGAAGGCACCCGTGAGCGCGTCCAGGTCTTCCAGGGCGTCGTGATCCGGCGTCACGGTTCGAGTAACCGCGAGACGTTCACCGTTCGAAAGATTTCCTTCAGTGTGGGTGTCGAGCGCACGTTTCCCGTCCACTCGCCAAAGATCATGCAGGTCGAAATTGTCGGCCGGGGCAAGGTTCGCCGCTCGAAGCTGTATTTCCTTCGAGATAAGATCGGCAAAGCCGCCCGGCTCAAGGAGAAGGCGTACTGATCGCGATGTGATCACGAGTTTCACAAAACGGCCCCGGATTACCGGGGCCGTTTTGTCTCGGCCCTGACGAAGGGGTGCGGTGTGCGGATCGGTGTAACCGAGTGCAAGGCATTGCTTGCGGCCGCCCGCGGTCAAGAGCTGGAAGCTCTCATCGAGGAGTTCGCTAGCGATCCTCGGATAAGTGTGAAGCGGCATGTCGAGGCTGCTCGGCGGCGCCGCGATTCCCAGATGCGCGAGCGAGCCCGTCTGCACGCCCTTGGCCAACTCGAGCGCTCGCTACGAGACCAAGGCTTCACCGCTGTGGCGGGAGTCGATGAGGTCGGCCGGGGCGCCCTTGCTGGACCAGTCACGGTCGCGGCCGTCATCCTTCCTCCGAACGTGATCATCGATGGACTCGATGACTCCAAGGCGCTTGATCCCCGAGTGAGGGAGCGCGTCGCCACAGACGTCAGCAAGGTCGCGGTGAGTCTTTGTGTCACTCATGTAGCAGCACACGTGATCGACGCGCTCGGAATCACTGTAGCGATCCGCCGTGGCATCGAGCGCGCTTTGGCGGCGCTCGAGCCCGCTCCAGATCACGCGTTGACCGATGGACACGCCTTCGGCCTCGACCTTGCCGAGACAAACGTGTTTAAGGGCGACTCCAAGGTTGCCGCTATCGCCGCCGCGTCGATTGTCGCCAAAGTCGCCCGCGACCAAGTCATGCAACGACTCGAACAGGTGTATCCGGAGTGGGAACTTGGGGTCAACAAGGGTTACGGAACACCGGGGCACCTTGCGGCGATCCGCTCCTGCGGGGTTACGCCCGTTCATCGCCGCTCCTTCGCACCGTGCTCACGTGACTTGACCCTCTTTTAGACTCCAGGACGCCACGCATCCCGCCGCCAAGAAAGCACCATCTTTCGGCGCATCGGTATCGAACCTCAGGACTTCTCGGTCAGACCATGGATAGAAATGGTTTGACACCCGTGTGCCACCATGTGTCCGCCTGCGGTGAGAGGAGGATTCCATGGATCGTAATGAAATGGCTCGAAGGGGTGAGGACGCGGCGGCAGCGTACCTCGAACGGACCGGAATGACTGTTGTGGAGCGGAACTGGCGGTGTACGTCAGGTGAGGCCGACATCATCGGACTTGACGCTGATGAGCTCGTAATAGTCGAGGTCAAGACGCGGCGGAGCCTAAATGCGGGAACCGCCGAAGAGGCGGTCTCCGAAAACAAGCAGCGACGTCTTGCGCGCGTTGCGCGCCATTATGTTGCGAAAGCCGGGCTCGACACATGCCCAGTCCGATTCGACGTGATCGCGATCTACCCGATCGCCGAGGATCGCGCGGTGCTCAGGCATCATCGCGCCGCGTTCACGCTGTGAAGGCGTCACTGACCGGACAAGCGTGTGTCGGAACCTCCACACTCGTTGGCACGCAAGCGGTACCCGTGGAGGTTCAGATCGACGTCGCGTGCGGACTGCCCGCGTTTACCATCGTCGGTCTCGGAGATGCGGCGGTACTTGAAGCGAGAGAGCGTGTCCGGGCGGCTATCCGGGCCAGCGGCTATACCTTTCCCAACGCGCGAGTGGTCGTCAACCTCGCCCCCGGGCCGCTCCGCAAGCATGGGACTGGATTCGACTTGCCTATCGCACTCGCGCTTCTCGTCGCTACCGGCCAGATTCCCGCTGAGTTGATGGAACAACACCGGGCCGTCGGAGAGGTGGCGCTCGACGGAAGTGTGCGGTGCGTTCCCGGAATGCTCGCTCACGGACTGGCTTCCGTTGCTGATGGACACGCTCTTTTCGGTCCGTGCCAGGCGGCTGACGCGCTCAGAACCCTCGGGGGATTGCGCTACCGGCCTCTTGAGTCACTGCGCTCAATACTCGGCGACCGGACTGAGAAAGCGCCCCAAAATCGTCACAAACCCGCGTTTCCTGAGCCTGACCTCAGCGACGTGGCCGGGCACACCCTTGCCAAGCGCGCGTTGGAAATCGCGGCTGCCGGTGGGCACAACCTGTTGCTCAGTGGCCCGCCGGGTTCCGGCAAGACGATGCTTGCCCGGCGTCTTCCCGGCATTCTCCCGCCGCTCGATGACGAGGAGCGAGTTGAATCAGCCGTTGTCCATTCGGTTGCCGGACTCGACGAACTGCCGATCCTCTCTGGCAGTCGACCGTTCAGAGCGCCCCATCACAGCGCTTCGATCGCGGGACTGGTTGGGGGTGGGGCACCCCCTCGACCTGGCGAGGTGAGTCTTGCCCACAATGGTGTGCTCTTCCTCGACGAGCTGCCGGAGTTTGGTCCTTCGTCCCTGCAGACGTTGCGTCAGCCGATGGAAGACGGCCGGATCGTTCTCGTTCGCGCTGAGGGCAGAGTGAGCTTTCCCGCACGCTTCTCTCTCGTGGGTGCGGCAAATCCGTGTCCGTGCGGTTATCTGGGCGATCCCGTACGACACTGCACGTGCACGCATGCGGTTGTCACCCGGTATCGCAATCGGGTCGGCGGTCCGCTCATGGACCGGATCGATCTTGCCCTCGACGTTGAGCGCATCGAGCCTGAGTTGATTGTCCGGATGGCTACCGGAGAGGACAGCTCGAGTGTTGCTGCGCGTGTCCGGCAGGCACTGGAGGTCGCTAGCGCACAAGGTCGTTCCCGCAACGCCGTGCTGAGCGGAGCTGCGTTGATCGACGCGTGCCGCATGAGTCCCGGGGTCGCCGATGTCGTCTCTATGCTTGCCAGATCGTGCCATCTGTCTGGCCGGGGAGTCACTCGACTGTTGCGTGTCGCTCGCACGATCGCCGATCTCGATCAAGCGAGCGCTGTACAGAAGCATCACGTTATCGAAGCGGTCAGCTACCGGAAGCAGGAATCGTGAAGGAGAAGGCCGGACAACAGTGGGAGATTGAACGAGGCGCGCCTGGATATCCTTCGGCACTTGAGGACCTGTCCGATCCCCCGGCGCGCCTCTACGGTTTCGGGAACCCTGCGCTCATGTCCACCGATTCCCTCGCCATCGTTGGCGCCCGCCGAGCAACGCCGTACGGCCTTGCATGCACGCGTCTTTTCGCTGGCTGGTCTGCCTCCCGAGGAATCACCGTGGTCTCGGGTGCCGCCATTGGGTGTGACTGTGCGGCCCATGAAGCGGCGCTCGCGTCTAACGGCCCGACGGTCGCTGTCCTGCCATGCGGTGCGGACGTCAATTACCCTCCGTCAGCATATGGCTTGCTCTCGTTGTTGAGAGTCCATGCGGTGGTGGTCTCGGAGTTCCCGTGGAATGCGCCACCAGCTCGTTGGACCTTCGTCAAACGCAACCGCTTGATCGCGGCTCTGGGTCGAGCACTCCTTGTAACCGAGGCTGGCCTGCCAAGTGGAACATTTACCACCGCCGACTTTGCGCTAGAGCTTGGAAGGGATGTCTTCGCCGTACCAGGATCGATTCTTTCGCCAGAGTCGCGCGGGTCAAATCGACTGATCAGCCAGGGCGCGCAGCCGATGACCGACGTGTCTGAGTTAGCGGGGGCGCTCGGTCGCGAAACCATACCGGAGACCTTTGCGGCGGTCAGCGGCAACCAGATCCTCTCTGCGCTGAGAGCCACTCCGATGCGGCCAGACGATATCGCTCGCGAGTGCGTGATGGACATCATCGAGGTTGTTCACGCGATTACCCTCCTGGAACTCAAAGGCTCGATCAAGCGTTACCCCGACGGACGTTACGGGGCAGTGAAGGTGACGTGAAAATCCGGCCGTCGGCGAGTGTAGGGGCGGTACAATCAAGGTGAGCCTGTTCAACGACACTCAATGGAGGGCATTTGATGGGGTCGGCCGAGAGAGTTACCGTGATCGGCGGCGGTCTTGCCGGTACCGAGGCCGCGCTCCAGCTAGCCGATCACGACTTCCGCGTCCGCCTTTACGAGATGCGGCCCCACGTCTCCGGACCGGCGCACTGCACCGATGCCCTCGCTGAGCTTGTGTGCTCAAACTCTTTCAAGGGTACCTGCCCAGCGACCGCCAGTGGCGCGCTAAAATCAGAACTTACCTCCCTCGGTTCCCACCTGATGAGAGCCGCCGAGCAAACACGCGTGCCAGCAGGTGCCGCACTCGCAGTCGACCGTCAGCGCTTCTCGCGCCTCCTCACTGAGATGGTCTCGGATCATCCTTCGATAGAACTCATCCGGGAAGAGGTGACAACTATTCCAACGAACGGCCCTGTCATCGTAGCTACCGGCCCGCTCACTTCACCCGCGCTCGAGACAGTGCTTGGCGACTTGATCGGAAGAGAGCGTCTTGCGTTCTATGACGCCGCCGCCCCCATCGTCGATGGTGAGTCGATCGATCGTGAACGTGTCTTCGCCGCTTCTCGCTACGGAAAGGGCGGCGGGGCCGATTACCTCAACTGCCCCATGAACCGCGATGAGTACGAGCGCTTCATATCCGAGCTCGTCTCCGCAAAGCAGGTCGTGAAGAAAAAGTTCGAGACCGCTGATCTTTTCCAGGCGTGTCAGCCGGTGGAGGAGGTTGCTCGCCGAGGAGTGGACGCGCTTCGATTCGGCCCGCTAAAACCGGTCGGCCTCATCGACCCCGTTAGCGGCATGCGCCCATGGGCCGTTGTCCAGCTGCGCCCCGAGAACACCGCGGGCACCGCGTACAACATCGTCGGGTTTCAGACAAACCTCACCTTCCCCGAGCAGCGCAGCATCTTCTCGCGCATTCCCGGGCTCGGGCGAGCCGAGTTCCTCCGTTTTGGGGTGATGCACCGCAACACGTTCGTTGACGCGCCGCGCCTCCTTACCAAGACCCTCGCGTTACGCGCCGAGCCACGCATACGACTCGCTGGCCAGATTACTGGTACTGAGGGCTATCTCGAAGCCGCCGCGAGCGGCCTGATCGCCGCACTCAATATCACGGCCGAGCGCGACGGTCACCCGCCAGTAGTACTCCCAGCAACCACTGCGCTTGGCGCACTTCTCGAGTACGCTACGAATGAGGACACCGCACCCTACCAGCCCATGCACGTCAACTGGGGCCTCGTGCCACCTCTCGATCCGCCGGTCAGAGGCAAGCGTGAGCGCTACGCCATGTACGGGAAGCGAGCCCGCGACGATTTCGACCTGTGGCGCGCTGGGCATTCACTCTTTGAAACCGCCGCTATTGCCCCTGGAGAACAGAGTGCATGATCCAGACCGATCAGCCGATGGGAACTTGGGTGCACACGCGGCAACGGATCGCTTTCTTATGCACCTCTCCCACGAGCGGGGCCTCTCGCCCAATACGGTTCGTGCCTACGCAGGTGACCTGCGCGCGTTCCTTGAGTGGGCTGACCGGTGCGAGCTAGCCGTATTTGATCTGTCTCACCGCGACGTTCGCCGGTTTCTCGGCGAGCTCGATTCCGCTGGCTACGCCCGTAAAACGATCGCGCGGCGGTTTTCGGCCGTCCGGGCCTACTACTCTTACCTGGCAAGCGCCGGTGTAATCGACGCAGACCCCACGCAGGCGGTGCACACTCCGCGAATCACCAGAAAGATGCCGTCAATCGCAGCCCAACACGAACTCCGCCTGCTGCTTGACGCACCCGATCCCGCCACGCCAGCTGGCCTGAGAGATCGAGCTATCCTAGAGACCCTCTATGCAACCGGGGTGCGTGCAGCGGAGCTTTGCGGCTTGACACTCAATACACTCGACGTGGTTGCGGGTTTGATGACCGTGCATGGTAAGGGCGGACGTGACCGCATCGTGCCTCTACATCGCTTTGCGATACGTCGGCTCAGCGCCTATCTTAACGAGGGGCGCCCCTTCCTAATCCGGCAAGCCACAGATGCAGTATTTCTCTCAACGCGTGGAAATCCCATCACTCCAGATGCGCTTCGACGGGTTCTCAAGCGCCACCTTATGACCGCCGGAGTGACGGCGGGCCACACGCCGCACACTCTGCGGCACTCCTTCGCAACACATTTGCTCGAAGGGGGGGCTGACTTGCGCACGGTTCAGGAACTGCTCGGTCACGTTGCGCTGACCACCACGCAGTTCTATACTCACGTGAGCACGAAGCGAGTACAGGACGTGCACAGACGTGCACATCCCCGCGCCTAGGGGCCGCGTGCGTGCCGGCGCGAGCGAGGGGCATGGCTACATGAAGAGCGACCCACGGACGGACGCATCCGCCCTCTGGGCCAAATACAAGGAGACCGGTGACGCGGACGCGCGCGAGCACTTGATCCTCAACTACTCACCCCTCGTTAAGTATGTCGCGGGCCGTGTATCCACAAGCCTCCCGCAAACGGTTGATACCGCCGACCTCGTGAGCTACGGGCTGTTCGGGCTGATCGACGCTATTGAGAAGTTCGATCTCGATCGCAACATCAAGTTCGAGACGTACGCTATCGCACGAATCAAGGGTGCGATCATCGACGAGCTCCGCTCGATGGACTGGGTGCCGCGCTCGGTCCGTTCACGCGCGCGAGAGATCGAAAATGCATACATCGTCTTGGAGAACCGTCTGCGCAGGGCGCCAACCGATCCTGAAATCGCCGAGGAGATCGGCGTGTCGACGGGTGATCTGAGGGATATCCTCTCGAAGCTTTCGTACACCTCGGTGGTATCTTTCGAAGAGTTGTGGATAGGAGGCGCAGACAGGGAAGACCGCGGTGACGGCGCATCTTCGATACCTGACCACAACGCCGATGATCCCGTCGCCTCCTTCGAGAGCGCAGAGGTGCGTGAAATCCTCACGGGGGCCATCGAACGCCTCCCGGAGCGTGAGCGCATCGTGATCGCGCTCTACTACTACGAGGGACTCACCCTCAAAGAGATCGGACGCGTGTTGGGGGTCACAGAATCGCGTGTGAGCCAACTCCACACCAAAGCCGTCCTCCGGCTGCGAGCAAGACTTCACTCGGCCCAAGTGTACGTCGACTGACACAGACAAGACGCGAAGGGACGAACACATGAATCAGCCGCGGATACTCGTGGTCGAAGACACCCGGCTACTTCGCAAGATCTACACCGAGAAGCTTACCGATGAGGGCTATCAGGTGTTTTCGGCGGGAGATGGAGCGGAAGCCCTCGAAATCATGCGTCGCGAGATCATCGACCTCGTGTTGCTCGACCTCATCATGCCCAAGATGAGTGGCCTTGAGGTACTCCAAACGATGCACGGCGACCCGCGCCTCAGTCAGATTCCAGTGCTTATCTTGTCCAACTTAGGACAGCAATCCGACATCGAGCGCGGCATCGAGATGGGCGCCATCGACTACCTCATCAAGAATGAAGCCAAACCCATTGAGGTTGCCGAGAAGATCCGGGCCACTCTCGAGTTCATGGCGGGTCGACACTCTCCGGTCGAAACCTTTCGCCTGATGGTCAAAGATCGCGAGTGCGACGCTGAACGTTTCATCCAACATGCGCGATTGCCTCGGCGACTCTGGTGCCCCGCGTGCGAAGTCGAACTCGTTATCGAGCTCGTTTCCCAGCCGGACAGGCTCGGCTGGTACGACGCCCACGTGGTCTGCCCAATGTGCGCGAAGGCGTTTGGGTAGCGCTTCTGTCATTCACTTGCCGATGTGTTACGATACTCCGGCTTTTATCACACACACCCGCCGACTCCGGAGGTTCGGTGACTTGCTGTCGCTGACAGCAAGTAGACCTGCCGGGGAACGACAGCGGGTGGAGGACGAACCAGAATCGAAGGAGGTACCATCATGCCTGTCGTCTCGATGAGGAGTCTTCTCGAGGCCGGTGTCCACTTCGGACACCAGACCCGCCGCTGGAACCCGAAGATGCAACCGTATATCTTCACCGAACGTAGCGGGATATACATCTTCGACTTGCAGCGCACGCTCCGTGAACTCGACACCGCTTACCGGTTCACCCGTGACGTCGCGGCCAGGGGAGGTCACATCCTCTTCGTAGGCACCAAAAAGCAAGCGCAAGAGCCGATTCAATCCGAGGCCGAGCGCTCTGGCAATCCGTACGTGAACCAGCGCTGGCTGGGTGGGATGCTCACCAACTTTGTCACCATGCGCACACGTGTCGACCGCCTCGTCGAACTCGAGACCATGATCGAGAACGGCACCATGAACGCTCTTCCCAAGAAGGAACAAATCCTGCTCGGCAAGGAGCGCGACAAGCTCGATCGGAACCTTTCGGGTATCCGTGAGATGAAAACGTTGCCATCCGCGATGTTCTTGGTGGACACCAAGCGTGAAGCCATCGCCGTTGCCGAGGCGCGCCGACTGAACATTCCGATCATCGGACTGGTCGACACTAACGCTGACCCTGACGAAGTCGACTTTGTCATCCCAGCCAACGACGACGCGATCCGTTCTGTCGCCTTGATGTGCCGCGTCATCGCTGATGCTTCCATCGAGGGACGCGCGGCGCTTGAAGGCCCGTCTGTCGAAGCTGCCGCGACCGCTCCAGCTTCCAAGGCCGTTGCCGCGTCCGTCCCGGAGTCCGCTGAAGAGCCCCCCTCAGAGGTGATTGAGACTGCGGAGGCCGCCGAGACAACTGAGGCGGTCGAGTAAACAGCACACCTCGGAGTACAAGACCCAACTAGCCGTAATGGGAGATGCGTCAATGGAGATCACTGCCAAGATGGTTAAGGACCTGCGCGAGTGCACTGGCGCGGGCATGATGGAGTGCAAGAAGGCCCTCACAGAATCCCAAGGGGATATGGATGCCGCTGTTGATATTTTGCGCACCAAGGGCCTAGCGGCGCTGGCAAAGAAGGCGGGCCGCGCCACCAACGAAGGAGTCATCGGCGGGTATGTAAGTGATGACGGGCGCACAGGCGCGCTCGTTGAGCTGAACTGCGAGACCGACTTCGTCGCCCGCAACGCCGATTTCAAGACCTTTGTCACCGAAATCGCGACGCATGTTGCGGGTGCGGCCCCGTCGGACATCTCGGAACTGATGGCGCAGACCTTCACCGACCGAGACATGACGTTTGAGGCCGTGCTCGGCGAGAGTGTCGGACGAATCGGCGAGAACATCCAAGTTCCTCGCTTTGAGCGCTACGAACTTGGTTCGGATGCGGGCGCTATCACGATCTACATCCACGGTGTAGGAAACATCGGAGTGATGACCGAGATTGCCGCCACAAGCGACGAAGCCGCGACCTCCACCGTCTTCGCGGCGTTCGCCCGCGACATCGCGATGCAGATCGCGGCCACGTCACCGATCGCCGTGCATCGTGACGACATGCCCTCCAGCATCGTTGAGCATGAGATGGACATATACAAAGCACAGGCAGCCGAGAGCGGCAAACCTGAAGCCATTCAGGAGAAGATCGCTCGCGGCCGTCTCGACAAGTTCTACAAGGAAGTCTGTCTTCTCGAGCAGGATTTTGTGAAGGATCCGGACTCCAGCGTTTCCGCGTATACGGATCGCGTCGCAAAGGAACTGGGGACCGGAATCGAAATCGTCCGGTTCACGCGTTTCGTGCTCGGAGAGACCGCGGAATCCTCGGATCAGTGACGCAAGGCCGGCCTCTGAAGTCAGAGGCCGCTAGCACACGGGCCGGTGCGCGAGCACCGGCCCGTGTGCTGTATGCTGTCACAGTGCGAATGTAGCAAGAACGGACCAGATGAGAGGGAAGGATGCGGCGTGGAGCAGTTCCGCTTTCGAAGGGTGTTGCTAAAGCTATCAGGTGAAGCGCTCATGGGCGATGCGGCCAACGGCATCGATCCAGCGGTGCTCGAGATGCTGTCCTCTCAGATCAAGCCAGTCGTCGACGCGGGCGTCCAAGTTGCTGTCGTCGTCGGCGGCGGCAACATCTTCAGAGGGCTCGCCGCCGCCTCATCGGGAATGGACCGTGCTCAAGCGGATTACATGGGCATGCTCGCTACCATGATGAACTCTCTCGCGCTACAGGATTCGCTTGAGCGAAGTGGCGTGTTCACACGGGTGATGAGCGCCATTGAGATGCAGGCTATCGCTGAACCCTACATCCGCAGACGTGCCATACGGCACATCGAAAAGGGCCGCGTCGTCATTTTCGCCGCTGGAACTGGCAATCCGTACTTCACCACCGACACCGCCGCCGCACTGAGGGCGCTCGAGATCGGTGCGGAGTGCATCATGAAGGCAACCAAAGTCGATGGCGTCTACGACACCGACCCAAAGACCAACCCCAACGCCGTGAGGTTCGAAGAGCTCACCTACATCGAAGTTCTCAACCGTGGAATCCAGGTGATGGACTCCACTGCGATCTCACTTTGCATGGACAACAATCTTCCGATACTTGTGTTCAACATCGAGACGGAAGGAAACATCCGGCGTGCGCTCATGGGTGAGAAAGTCGGGACCACAGTGAGAGGAGAGAGCTGATGACCGCAGCGACGATCAAAGATGCGTCGGAACACATGGACAAAACGCTCGCTTCGCTGGCGCATGAGTTTGCAGCTGTGCGAACAGGTCGAGCATCTGGCGCGATCTTAGAGAAGGTGATGGTGGAGTACTACGGGGTAGCGACCCCACTCCTTCAGATTGCGTCAGTGAGCACCCCTGAACCGCAGCTCCTTGTCGTTCAACCGTACGACAAGACGGCGATGAACGCGATCGAGAAGGCGATACGCGGTTCCGATCTCGGGCTGAACCCCATGAACGACGGCCAGCTCATCAGAGTCCCATTCCCGCCGCTCACCGAAGAGCGCCGAAGGGAACTTGTCAAGATATGCCGTGGCTATACGGAGGAAGCGCGCGTCGCATGCCGCAACATTCGGCGTGAAGCTAATGAAAGAATAAAGAGGGCCGAGAAGGCGGGGGAGATCACCCAAGACGACCTGCACCGCGCCGAGGCCGAGATTCAGAAGATCACGGACAAGCACATCGCCGATATCGACGAAGCGCTCAAGCGCAAAGAAGCAGAGATCATGGAGGTCTAGTCCCGTGACTTCACGTGACGTCGTCGTTCCTTCCTTCTTCGCGAGCCCACCTGGTCCAGAGCTTTTCGCGCGCATTGACCGCGCACGTATTCCCGCACACATCGCTGTCATCATGGACGGCAACGGTAGATGGGCGGCCGCACGCGGTTTGCCTCGGGTCGCCGGCCACCGCGAGGGAGCTAAGGCGGTGCGCGAGCTAATCGCTGGCGCAATTGAGCTTGGTGTCAAGTCACTCACCATTTACTCGTTTTCATCCGAGAACTGGTCGCGTCCCAAAGACGAGGTGTCTGGACTGATGCTCCTCTTCGTCGAAGTGCTCGAACGCGAGCTTGCGAATCTGGAGAAGTTGCGAGTCCGGGTCCTCGTAGCTGGAGCGATCGACGAACTTCCAGATGAGACCGCTGATGCCTTCCGCAGAACCATCGAGCGTACCGCCCTCAACGATGTCCTCACTTTGGTAGTCGCTCTCAACTACGGTGGCCGTGAGGAAATCGCGAACGCTGTCCGGTCGATAGCGCGCGAGGTCAAAGCGGGAGACCTTGACCCGTCCGCGATCACGGAACACACGGTTGCCGAGCATCTATACGTTCCCGAAGTACCTGATCCAGACCTCGTCATCCGCACAAGCGGGGAAATGCGTGTGTCAAACTTCCTTCTGTGGCAGATCGCCTACGCCGAGTTTTACGTCACCAGCGTCCTTTGGCCGGATTTCGACCGGCATGAGCTCTTGCGCGCGATCCTTGATTTCCAGTCTCGCTCCCGCCGCTTCGGGGGTCGATGAGGTGGCCGATGCGACCTCTCGCCCCGCTTTGGGGCTGTCAAGCCTGCCCACTAGACTCACTACCGCGATCGCCTACGCCGCCGTCTTTTGCGCCGCGATCATCTGGGGCGGCCCGTTTGCGGTAGCCGTGCTTTGCGCGTTGTTGGCTGGTGGCGCCGCGCTCGAGCTTACCCGCATCATCCATGACCGCCGCGTCGGTTTGGGGAGTGATTTCCTTGCCGTGGCCTTCTGCGCGATAACACCGATCGCCGTCACCCTCTGGGGATCTTCCGCCTTGTCCGTGATTGCAGTCTTGGCATTGACGTCGATTGCGATTCGGCATTTAGTGCAAACGATCCCGCTTAGCGAATCGTCCGCAAGCCTGTTCGCGATCGTCTATCTGGGGTTGTCCATCGCTCACTTCCCGATGATTCGCGCACTCGAAGACGGACTGGCTCTATCACTCACCGTTCTCATCAGCGTCTGGGCCAACGACGTGTTCGCCTTCGTCGTCGGCTCGGTTTTTGGCCGGCACAAACTCGCCCCCAGCATCTCCCCAAACAAGTCATGGGAAGGTTTTGTGGCCGGAACGTGCGCGACGATAGCCGTGTGGGTGGCTGCCGCTTCGTTCGCCGATACCGGGCTTGACGCCGCGTGGAGTGTGGCCATGGGCCTCCTCATCGCATTAGTAGCCACTGGCGGAGACCTATTCGAGTCCCGTATCAAGCGTGAAGCAGGGGTGAAAGACTCCGGCAACGCTCTTCCCGGACACGGTGGCTTTCTTGACCGCATCGACAGCCTTGTGGCGGTTTCCTTCGTTGCCTACTACGCGCTTCTGTTCGCGGGTGCCAAGTGATGGGACGCATCCGTCTTGCGGTACTCGGATCAACCGGATCTATCGGACGCCAGACTCTCGAGGTGGCAGCCGCACATGCAGACCGTGTCGAGGTCGTCGCACTCGCCGCGCACTCCTCGGCGAAGCTTATCGTTGAACAAGCGGTGGCTCACGGCGTCAAGCGCATCGCCCTTGCCGATGAGCGCGCGGCGGACCGTGCGGCACAGCTGACGAGCGGCCTGGACGTGACAGTCGCCTCAGGCGCACCGGCGGTAGCCCACATCGCTGTGGCGTCCGATGCCGATGTCGTGGTGAACGCACTTGTGGGGGCGGTCGGTCTGCGCGCTACGGTGAATTCGCTCGAATCGGGCGCCACGCTTGGACTCGCGAACAAGGAGTCTTTAGTCGCGGGTGGCGACCTTGTGATGCGGTTAGCTCGTCCCGGACGCGTTATCCCTGTCGACTCGGAACACTCGGCCATTTTCCAGTGCCTTACTGGCGAAGACGCACGTGACGTGACGGCCCTTTGGCTCACGGCGAGCGGTGGACCGTTTCGCGGCCGTACCCGCGAGCAACTCATCAACGTCACTGCCGAGGATGCGCTGGCGCATCCCACCTGGCGCATGGGGCGAAAAATCTCCATAGACTCGGCCACGCTCATGAACAAGGGACTCGAGGCGATCGAGGCCCACCACTTGTTCGCCGTCGACTATGACCGCATCCGGATTGTGGTTCATCCGCAGTCTTGCATTCATTCGATGGTTGAGTACGCCGACGGTTCGGTGAAGGCGCACCTCGGTGCAACGGATATGCGCATCCCGATACAGTACGCTCTTTCACACCCGCGCAGATGGCACGCACCGGTAGAACCCGTCGACTTCGCACGTGCGGGATCACTCGATTTTGAGCCTCCGGACATCGAGACATTCCGGTGCCTAGCGCTCGCTTTCGAAGCGGGACGCGCAGGCGGCACGATGCCGGCGGTTCTCAACGCAGCCAACGAAGTCGCGGTAGCGGCGTTTCTTGGCGGAGCATGCGGATTCACCGCCATCGAAGCCGCGGTGGAACGTGTGATGGAGGCGCACAACGCAGAAACGATCGATTCGCTCGAACACATCGAAGCGGTCGACGCGTGGGCCAGGACACGAGCGGCAGACGTGTTACGGCTTTGAGCACGGAACGCGCGTCTCGAAACGATTCCGCTCACGTGTCGCAAGACGCCGCGAGCGAGAAATCGCTTTCCAATGATGGCGCAGCGTTTGCACCGCATGTCACACGGAGATGAACCGATGAGCGAGAATGCCCGACAGACACCGCTCGACCCTTAAGACACCGAGGAGCACCGCGTATGCCTGAAGCACTCACCACCATTCTCTGGGGCGTCTTGACCTTCTCGATCCTTGTGATCCTCCACGAAGGTGGCCACTACATTGCCGCGCGGGCGTTTCGCGTGAAGGTGCACGAGTTCATGGTGGGTCTGCCCGGACCAGCGATCCGCATCAACACCAAGTCAGGAACCGCATTTGGCGTGACCGCGATCCCTCTGGGCGGGTACGTGCGTATCGCGGGGATGGAACCAGGTCCGGAAGATCCGCTCCTCGCGCGTGCGCTTCAAGCGGCCGCTGTCGAGGGCCGGATAGACGCAAGCAGACTTGCTGGAGCGATCGGTGTCGACACGAATCGCGCTAGCTCACTTCTTGTCACCCTCGCGGACTGGGGAGTGCTCACGCCGGCAGACGATGATGACATCTCGTATGTCTCCACCATCAGCGCCACCTACGACGACGATCCGGCCCTGCTACTCGACGCTGCCCGGTCGGTCACCTACCGGGCCCTGTCCACGTGGAAACGGCTCGTGGTGCTATCCGCTGGCGTGCTCGTAAACCTCGTAGCTGCGATTCTCGTGTTTACAGTCGTGCTTTCGGTGTGGGGATACTACACGCAATCACTCACACTCTACGACGTGAGTGAAGGGTCAGGGGCACAGGCTGCGGGCCTTCAGGCTGGCGACACGATCGTCGCGATCGATGACGAGCCCATCGATGACTGGATGGAGCTCATCACCGTGGTGGGAGCAGCCAAACCCGGCGAGACGCTTCGACTCGACTATCGACGTGAAGGTGATATCGGCGAAACCGGCGTGGTTCTCGGCCAGACCCCCGAAGGCCGTCCCCAACTCGGTATCGTCGCGGATGTCGAACACATCACCTTAAGCGTGCCGGACGCCTTCGTCGAGGGTGTCAAGATGACCGGCTTGGTCTTCCAGGCCATCGGAAGGTTCTTCAACCCCGCAACGTTTGCCGAGGCCGCCGAGGGTGCCCGCAGTGTCGTGGGGATCACCGTTGAAGTCGCCGAAGCGGCACGGACCGGTCCGCTCAACTACGCGTGGATCGTCGCGCTCCTCTCGCTTTCCCTCGGAGTCATGAACATCTTGCCGATTCCCCCTCTCGACGGAGGCCGCATTCTTATCGAAGTGATCGAGCGAATTACGGGACGGCCGCTTGGGCGGCGTCTGGCAGTCGGAGTGAGCATCACTGGGGCGCTACTGCTTTTCAGCCTGATCGGTGTGCTCATGTACGCTGACGTCATGAGGTATTTCGTTACGCCGTGAGGAGGCTGACACGTGGTTTTGCGGGTTGAGACTAAGCCTGTCGTCGTTGGAAACGTCACCATCGGAGGCGGCGCACCGATCGCCGTTCAATCGATGACCACGACCGACACCACCGATCCCGCGGCAACCCTCGCTCAAATCGGTGCCCTTGAAGCCGCCGGATGCGAGATCGTGCGTGTCGCCATACCTCGTTCGGACGCACTCGAGGGTTTCAGCGCTATTTGCGCGTCGTCGCCAATGCCAGTTGTCGCCGATATACACTTCGACCACCAGCTCGCGATCGAAGCCGCTCGCACAGGCGCCTCCGCGCTCCGCATCAATCCCGGCAACATCGGCTCCATGGGCCGCGTCGACGCCGTCATCGAAGCCGCGGGCGAGGCGGGCATCCCGATCCGCATCGGCGTCAACGCTGGTTCTCTCGCCGATGAGTACGCAGACCGTGACTGGCCGCTCGCCGATAAGCTTGTTGCGAGCGTGGTCGCGTTCACCGAGCACTTCGAGTCACGCGGCTTCACCAATATCGTGCTTTCAGCCAAAGCCTCAAGTGTCACCTCGACGGTGGCGGCGTACCGAGCGCTCTCCAAGCTCGTCGCGTATCCACTGCACGTCGGGGTCACCGAAGCCGGCACGTCACTGTCTGGCACTGTGAAGTCGGCGGTAGGGGTGGGCATTCTGCTTGCCGAGGGCATCGGTGACACCATTCGAGTCTCGCTTACGGCCGATCCGGTCGACGAGATCCTCGTCGCGTGGGAGATACTCTCAGCGCTTGATCTCAGGAGGCGAACACCTGAACTGGTGAGCTGCCCCACGTGCGCGCGGTGCCAGATCGACCTGATCCCAATCGCTGAGGAGATCGAGAGGCGCCTTAAGACACGGGAGAGCTCTCTCAAGGTCGCGGTCATGGGGTGCGCCGTAAACGGCCCTGGGGAGGCCAGAGAAGCCGACATCGGGGTTGCCGCAGGCCAGGGAGTCGGCCTGATCTTCGCCAAGGGCAAGCCTTTACGCAAGGTTCCCGAGTCAGAGATCGTCTCGGCCCTCATGGAAGAAGTCGACCGACTCGGCGGCACCACGAAGTAGCCGGTATCCGGTAGAATCCCCCACGACGCTCAAGTATCACCCCGGTTGAAGGTGCCCAGGGCCACTCGGCCGGTAAACCTGAGCGCCTGTCCGCACAAACTGGAGGTCAGCTGACCGTGTCACACAGCCGAGTCGCCCTTCGCGCCAGCGCAGTATACGCACCCACCCTGAAGGAGGTGCCCACCGAGGCGGAAATCGCATCCCACCGCCTCATGCTGCGCGCGGGACTCATCCGTAAGGCGGCGGCGGGAATCTACTCGTTTCTGCCACTGGGCTACCGATGCGTGCGCAAAGTCGAGCAGATCGTTCGTGAGGAGATGGACGCGATCGGGAGCCAGGAACTCCTGCTTCCCATCGTGCAGCCTGCCGAGCTATGGCATGAGTCGGGCCGCTGGTCGGAGTACGGCCCTGAGCTGGCGCGCCTCACTGACCGGGCAGGAAGAGAGTTCTGTCTCGGCCCCACTCACGAGGAGATCATCACGGCGCTCGTGCGAAACGACGTCCGTTCGTACCGCGAGCTTCCGCTTTCGCTCTACCAGATCAACATGAAGTTCCGCGATGAGATGCGGCCGCGCTTCGGCCTGCTTCGGGGCCGCGAATTCATAATGAAAGACGCGTACTCGTTCCACACATCCTACGAATCGCTCCAGGAGCACTACGACGAACAAGCGCGCGCATACGGGCGCATCTGTGACCGCCTCGGCCTGAAGTGGCGTCCCGTCAATGCGGAGTCCGGTCAGATTGGCGGCACCGTGACGACCGAATTCATGGCGCTTGCCGAGTCTGGCGAGGCTGAGCTCGTGTACTGCGCGTGCGGCTGGGCCGCCAACGTGGATGCGGCTGAAAGCGTCGTGCCAAGAGCTTCCTTGGTGACTGCGCCTCGCCCGATGGAAAAGGTGCACACTCCTGACCTCCGAACGATCGCTGACCTCGCCCAAGCCTTCAACATTTCCGCGCACGACACCGTAAAGACAATGGCGGGGAAGACCGCCGATGGAAGTCTTGTCTATTTTTGCGTGCCTGGAGACCGCGAACTCAATCCCATAAAGGCCCAGCGGGCGGTTCCCGGTGTCACCCTTCTTGCCGAGGAGGACTTCGCGGCGTACGGGCTTCCCCGGGGCTCACTTGGCCCGGTGAAACCGGCGGAAACCACCCTTCTGGTGGCGGACCGGTCGCTTGAAGGTGAGGTTGCGTGGGGGATCGGCGCTAACGAAAACGACTACCACTTCTTCGGCGCGATGCCTGGCCGCGACTTTCAGATCGACGTCTGGGCCGACCTGGTGGTGGCCCGCCCCGGCGATGGTTGCCCCGAGTGCGGGGGAGTGCTCGAGGGCGCGCGCGGGATCGAGGTCTCGCAGGTGTTCCAGCTCGGCACGAAGTACTCCGAGGCGATGGGTGCCACCTTCACCGGTGACGACGGCTCGGAGTGTCCCTTTGTCATGGGATGTTACGGAGTTGGCATAACGCGCTCGCTCGCCGCGGTCATCGAGCAGCACCACGACGACCACGGCATCGTATGGCCGATGAGCGTAGCACCACTGCACGTCGCGGTAGTCCCTCTGTCGGTGGGAGAGGCCACCGTCTATCCGGTCGCCGAGAGTATCTGGAACGATCTCGCGGACGCCGGAATCGAAGTCATCATCGACGACCGCGATGAGCGGCCCGGCGTCAAGTTCGCCGACACCGACCTCATCGGCTATCCAATCCAGATCGTCGTTGGCAAAAAGGGTGTCGCGGCGGGGGTTGTCGAAGTGAAGGACCGCGCGACAGGCACGCGCGAGGAGGTACCCATCGAAGCGGCCGCTTCGCACGCCGCGGCCATGGTACGCGACGCCCTCGCGTCGCTTTGCGCAGTGTGAGGCACGTGTGCAATTTGAGCCGGGCTACGCCTGAAACTCTCCGCACGCGCGGCACACCTTCGCCGACGCTACCACGGGCGCGCGACAACTGCGGCACAGGAATGTGCGCTCGGACGGACCGGCGCTCGCATACGCCAAGACACCCGAGCGAGCCTGGCTGCGACCGCGGAGATACACGAGGGCCGCAACGACGTACGGTCCCGCCATCAGCGCAAGCCCGACCCACGTGAAGGGCTGCCGTGCAAGCGCGCCAACCCAGATTGATTCGTCGAGATTCCCAAAGGACAGCCACACGCTATAGAGGGCGTACGCAACGCATGTCACGCCAACAAGCTGTACCAGACTGCGAAGTTGCGCCGAACTCATTCGTGACCCTCTCGCACGTCGGTTGTTCTCTACATGATGTTTCGGAACGCTGGTCCCACCACTTGAATCGGCCTGTATTATCGGCGGTATGAATAGACCAGGAAGCAGCATCCACGCCCTGTTGCCGCCGCGAAGCGTCGTTCTCGGACCGATGGCCGGGATCACAGAAGCGCCCTTTCGCGCAATATGCAAGCGCCTCGGTGCCGCTCTCACATACACCGAAATGGTCAGCGCGGCAGGACTCCACTTCAACCCGGCTTCGCGAGTCTCCGCCGCACTGCTCACTGTGGCCCCGGAAGAAGCCCCGTGCGCTGTTCAGCTCTTTGGCTCCGACCCTGAAGTCATGGCCGCCCAGGCGCAGCGCGTTGTCGAACGCCTGTCCTCATCTGTTGCGCTCATCGACATCAACATGGGATGCCCTGTGAGCAAGATCACCGGCAAGGGCGAGGGGGCGGCCCTCATGCGCACGCCAGACCTAGCCGCTCGCATCGTCTCACGAGTGGCCGAGAGGTGTGGCGTGCCCGTCTCCGTGAAATGTCGGGCTGGATGGGCT
This sequence comes from Clostridiales bacterium, assembly GCA_018333995.1. Lineage (NCBI taxonomy): Bacteria > Bacillati > Bacillota > Clostridia > Eubacteriales > Clostridiales bacterium. The sequence continues at coordinate 57,631 of JAGXSG010000022.1, forward strand.
AGCGATTCAGTCAACGCCGTCGAGTTCGCGCGTCTGATGACACGAGCCGGTGCCTCGCTCATAACCGTACACGGCCGGACTCGCGACCAGTTCTACCGAGGTGCGGCCGATTGGACCGTGATCTCGCGGGTACGCGACGCGGTCGATATCCCGGTGATCGGCAGCGGTGATGTTCTCTCGGCGGGCGACATCGCACGGATGTTCGAGTTGGCGGGCGTTCACGCGGTGATGGTGGCACGTGGCGCCCAGGGCGATCCGTGGATATTCGAGCGTGCGCGCTTCCTGCTTGACACCGGAACGGAACCGCCGCCGCCCAGTGCGTTCATGCGCATCGACATGGCACGTGAACATGGCGCGGCCCTTGTCGCGTTTGGCGGGGAACGGGCGTTTGTGAGGATGCGCAAGCATGCGGGTTGGTACATGACCGGACTCCCTGGTGCGACGCGTGTGCGCGAGCGTGTCAACGCCGCCACGTCCCACGCTGAGTTGGATAGCATTCTCGCCGAGTACCGGCAGCACCTCTCGGACAAGGGGCTTACGGAGTAACATCTGCGTTCGATCGTCTTAAGTCCGCTGTGGTAGACACCGAATCCGCTGTGGTAAACTCCACGTCGCACGTGAATCTGTCGTTCTAGCGAGAAGTGGGCGAACCGTCCGCTTCTTTTGTTCTGGAGGGAGGCCGGTCGTGGAACAGCTACTGCGCGAACGCATCGAAGCGCTACTCGCGCCTGCGGCCGTGCGCGAAGGGTTCGAACTCGCCGCGATCGAGACCGGTGGCGCGGTACACTCACCTGTCGTGCGCGTCTTCCTCGACCGCGAAGGCGGGATCGGAATCGATGCGATCGTGGAGGCGAACCGCTGGATCTCAACCGCCCTCGACGAAGCCGATCTCGTACCCGGTTCATACACCCTTGAGGTGAGCTCACCGGGCATCGACCGTCCGCTTACCACCCTCGATCACTACCGCCGGTTTCTCGGCGAGGCAGCGACGATCAAGGCGAGACAGGCAGGGGGTATGTCGACATTTCGAGGAACCATCGAGGAAGTGCGCGATGACGTCATTCTCCTTCACGTGCAAGATGAAACCGTCCACATCCCCTTCCGCGACATCGTAAAAGCGCGCCTGAAGGGCCGTGTGGACTTCTCTCAGAAGGGAACGGAGGAGTAGATGAGTTCTGAACTCATGGAAGCGCTGCGCCAGCTTGCGCGTGAGAAGAACATTGACGAGTACGACATGCTCAACCGTCTGGAGCAGCAGCTCGCGGCGACGTACCGGCGCATCATGGACCTGGAGAACGACGCCCGGGTTACTATCGACCGGGAGAGCGGTCGCATCTACGTCTATGAGCTCGTCCCCGTAGGAGGCTCAGAGGAGTCACCTGAGTTCGAGGAGCGAGACATCACCCCTACAGACGTCTCGCGTATAGCCGCCCAAGCCGCGAAGAACGTGATCATGACCTCGATTCGCGATGTGGAGCGAGAGCGCATCTATGAGGAGTACTCCGACCGTGTTGGAGAGAGTGTCACCGGCACGGTTCAGCAGTCGGATTCTCGCTACACCCTCATTAAGCTCCGCGAAGGAGTGGAGGCACTGCTTCCACCGTCCGAGCAACCGCCGAGCGAGCGATACGATCACAACCAGCGCATAAAGGCCTACATCACCGAAGTTCGCAAGACGACCTCGGAACCGTCGATCGTAGTCTCTCGGACACATCCGGGCTTGATTCGCAGGCTCTTCGAGCTGGAGGTGCCTGAGATTTACGATGGCGTCGTCGAAATCAAGAGCATCTCGCGCGAACCCGGCCTGCGTTCGAAGGTCGCGGTGTCCAGCCGCGAAAGCGGGCTCGACCCTGTTGGCGCATGTGTGGGACCCAAAGGCAGTCGCGTCAGGATGGTCGTCAGCGAACTGCGCGGCGAGCGGATCGACGTGATTCCGTGGGCGGAGGACGCCCAGACCTACGTCGGTAACGCGATCTCGCCCGCGAAGGTTTCCCGCGTCCTCATTGACGAAGCCAACCACATCGCCACGGTTATCGTCCCCGATGACCAGCTGTCCCTTGCTATCGGCAAGGAAGGACAGAATGCTCGCCTCGCCGCGAAACTCACCGGGTGGCGCATCGACATCAAGAGCGTTACGCAAGCGACCGCTTCAGGTCTACCTATCGGTTCTGGCCACATGCACGGAACGCCGGGAGATGAAACGCACGATGACCGTTGCGCCGCCGTGACCTCCTCGGGCCTTCGCTGCCGCAACAAGGCAAGACCAGGAACCCGGTACTGCGGCGTACACGAGAAGGAGGCGCTCAGCGAGTGAGCCATTCCCGCAAGACGCCGAAGCGGACGTGCGTCGGTTGTCGCTCGACAACAACCAAGCGTGAACTTGTACGGGTGGTCCGCACACCAGACGGCCACGTCGAACTCGACCCAACAGGTAAAGTTGACGGACGGGGAGCGTACGTGTGCGCTGCCGTTGAATGCTTCGATGCCGCAGTGAACCGAAACCGCTTCGACCATGCGCTTCGGGTGAGACTGCTTACCGACGATATCGACCGATGGCGACGAGAGTTCGAGGCGCTGCTCGATACCAAGCAGCCCTCGCCCCAAGGACGGTGAACCGATGCCCAGCATGAGAGTCCACGAACTCGCAAAAGAGTTCGGCATGACCTCCAAGGAGTTGCTCGAACATCTCCAAGGATTGAAGATTCCCGCCAAGAACCATGCGTCAACCTTGGTCGAGGCCTATGTTGACAAGATCCGCAAGGATCTCGGACCGCTCATCGCCGAGCGTCAAGCCGTGCTCGAAGAAGAACGGCTACGTGCCGAGGCAGCTGAGGCGCTCCGCATAGAGGCGGAGGATGTAGCGCGTAGAGAGGCCGACGAAGCTCGGCGTGCGGCCGAAGTAGCCGACCGTGCCGCTCGCGAAGCCGAAGAGCACGCGCGCCGTGAGGCTGAGGAGAAGGAAGCCGCTCGCCACGCTCTCGAGGAGTCCCAGCGCAGGGCGATTGTTGAAAAGGCCGCTCGGCTGACTGAAGAAGCACGCCTCGTGGCTGACGCGGCTGAGAGCGAACGCCTCGCCGCCCAAGAGGCAGCGCAACTTGAGAAGGCCGAGGACGAGCGCTACCGGCAAATGGCACGGGAAGCAGAGCGTGTGCAATCGGCGTCGAGCATCGTGATCGAAGAGGCGAAAGCGGCTGTCGCCGCCGCAGCGGCCGAGGGCGGTAAGCGAAAGAAGAAGAAAGAAAAGCGCGCAAAAGAGTCGGTCGCGGCCGCGCCGGAGAGAGTCCCGCAGCCAATGCCCGCTTTCGACGAAGAAGCCGCATCACCGGTCGTCGTAAGCGAAGGCGTCACTGTAGGCGAACTCGCCGACGCGTTTGGCGTTCCCTCGGCGGAGATCATCAAACGACTCATGATGCTCGGTGCGCCGCTCACCGTGAACCAGCCGGTGATGAACGAAATCGTTGATCTCATCGCGGACGATCTTGGGCGCCACGTCACAATCATCGCCCCGGAAGATGAGGTCGGATTCGTATTCGAAGACGCCGAGGAGGACCTGAAGACTCGTCCGCCAGTCGTCACCGTCATGGGACATGTCGACCACGGCAAGACATCGCTCCTCGACGCGATACGCGAGACGGGGGTCGCGGAGACCGAGGCGGGCGGCATCACCCAGCACATCGGCGCGAGCGTCGTGTTTCGCAACGAACGGCAGATCACGTTCATCGATACCCCTGGCCACGAGGCGTTTACAGCAATGCGCGCCCGCGGAGCGAAAGTAACGGACATCGCAATTCTCGTTGTCGCGGCCGACGACGGCGTCATGCCCCAAACCGTTGAAGCGATCCACCACGCGCAAGCGGCTGGTGTTCCCATGATTGTGGCGGTCAACAAGATCGACAAGGACGGAGCAAACCCTGAGACCGTCCGGCAGATGCTCACGGAACACAAAATCGTCCCAGAAGAGTGGGGCGGGACGAACATATTCGTGAACGTCTCAGCAAAGAAGCGACTTCACATCGAGGACCTTCTGGAGATGGTATTGCTCCAAGCCGACATTCTTGAGCTTGTGGCCAATCCAACCGCTCCCGCTTCCGGTGTTGTAATCGAAGCGAAGCTCGACCGAGGCCGCGGTCCGGTCGCGACGGTGCTCGTACAGCGCGGCACTCTTCGTGTGGGCGACGCGATCGTCGCGGGGACGAGCTACGGCCGGGTTCGTGCGCTCATCAATCCGCTGGGGGAGATCGTCGCAAGCGCGGGACCCGCCGATCCGGTCGAGATCCTCGGACTTGGGAGTGTCCCCTCGGCAGGCGATGAGTTCCGCATCTTCGCAGACGAACGGGATGCCCGGGATCTTGCCGAGGAGCGCTCGCTCAAGCAGCGCCTGCTGGCGCAGGAGAAGAAGGTGCACGTTTCACTCGACGACCTGTTCGCACGGATACGACAAGGCGGACTGAGAGATCTCAACCTCGTCGTGAAAGCTGACGTCCAAGGATCGATTGAGGCGCTCAAAGACGCGCTTGAGAAGATGGACCAGAGTGAGGTCCGCATCAACGTCATCCATTCGGCGGTCGGCGCGATCACCGAGACCGACGTCATGTTAGCCGATGCCTCCGACGCGATCATAATCGGCTTCAATGTGCGTCCCGAGCCTAAGGCAAAGGCAACCGCCGAGAATGAACATGTAGATATCCGCCTCTACCGTGTCATCTACCAGGCGATCGAAGAGATCAACGCCGCTCGCATCGGGATGCTCGCGCCTGAGTTCCACGAGGAGGAGACCGCACGGGTCGAGGTCCGCGAGCTCTTCCGTGTTCCAAAGGTTGGCGTTATCGCCGGCTCCTACGTCTTGGAAGGCGAGATCAGCAGGGACGATCTCGTGCGTGTGGTCAGAGACGGCACAGTTGTCTACGAGGGCAAGCTGCGCTCACTGCGACGCTTCAAAGAAGATGTGAAGTCGGTGCGCTCCGGATACGAATGCGGAGTTTCCGTCGAAGGATTCCAAGACGTCAAAGAAGGCGACATCGTCGAGGCATACAAGATCATCGAGGTCGCTCGCGAATCGTAGAATCGGATGGTTGCCATGAAACAGACACCCAGGACCCGCAAGGTCAACGAAGCGGTCCGTGAAGCCATTGCCAGTATCGTGCTGACCGAGGTAGCCGATCCGCGACTCGACCTTGTCACGGTGACCTCGGCAGAGGTCTCGTCGGACCTGTCAATAGCAAACGTCTATGTGACCGCCCACGGTGACGAGGACCGGTACCGCGAGATGCTCGACGGCCTCGAGTCGGCAAAAGGGCGCATCCGCTCGCTGCTTGGCAGGCGAGTTCCGATGCGGCTCACACCGGAGTTGCGGTTTTTCGTGGATTCCACGATAGATGGAAGCATGCGTCTCGCCGAGGCGCTCAAAGATGTGCCGCCCTCACTTCGAAACGCTGAGCCTGAAGACAGCGAAGACGCCGGTGACCTTGATCCAACCGATCCCGCACGCGCTGAAGGCGAGGAGTGAGGCGATGCTCGCTGAGTATCGGCACATCGCGGCAGCGCTGCGTAAAGCCTCTTCCGTGGTGATCGGATCGCACGTCAAACCGGATGGGGACGCTATCGGTTCGATGCTCGGGCTCACCCTTGCCCTGCAAAGTCTCGGAATCGCCGCCGTGCCCGCACTCGCTGATGATGCCCCTCCACCTTTCACCTACTCGTTTCTGCCAGGATTCGCGCTGTGCGTCCCGGCAGCGACGCTCGCGCCTCCGGAGGTGTTCGTAGCGCTTGACACGCCCAACCCCGAGCGTCTCGGCATGGCCGCGGATCTGTTCGCGAAGGCCGATTTGAGAATCGTCTGTGATCACCATCCCGACAACACACGTTTTGGCGATCTCAACGTTGTCGATCCGGAAGCCGCCGCAAGCGGCCAGATGGTGTGGCGGATCATCGAAGCTCTCAACCTCACGCCAACACCTGACGTCGCCCTGTGTTGCTGGGTCGCCCTTGCGACCGACACAGGACGTTTCTCGTACTCGAACACGACCCCCGATGCGCTACGTGACGGTGCCGCGATGGTTGAGGCGGGCGCCAACGTCGCTGAAGCACACCGGCTCGTCTACGAAAACAGATCGATGGCCTCACTCAGGCTCGAGGCGCGCGTGGTGTCAAGACTGTCAATTCACCATGGCGGACGTGTCGCGTACTCCTGGATAACCGATGGCGACTACGCCGAAACCGGAGCGCAACCTGCCGAAACGGAACACCTTGTCGACACCTTACGCGCGCTTGGGGGCGTAGACGTCGCCATATTGCTTCGAGTGCATCCAGACCACGTACGTGTGAACCTCAGATCGAAGACGGACTTCGACGTCAGCGCCGTCGCCAGGCGATTTGGAGGAGGTGGGCACGTGCCAGCGGCCGGATTCACGTTCGACGGCCCTGTGGACGCGCTTCTTCCGCCGCTCCTCGACGCCCTACCGGGAGGCGGTTCCATCTGATGGGCCGCCGGGGAGCTCCCACGGGCATCTCCGGAATCCTCCCGGTCGACAAGCCTGCCGGGATGACGAGCCACGACGTGGTCTCTGTGATAAGACACGTGACCGGGGAGAGGCGAGCCGGTCACGCGGGCACGCTCGATCCCGCCGCTACCGGTTTGCTCCTCGCGCTCGTTGGCCCCTCGACCCGGCTCGCACCGTATCTTATCGCCGCCGATAAGACCTACCTCGCTGACGTGGTTTTCGGCACGGCAACCACAACCGACGACGCACAAGGCGAACCCGTTCGCACTGCGATGGTGCCAGATGATCTTGCCGTCCACGAATACGCACGGCATGTGGTAGCCACACTCATCGGAACACACAACCAGATGCCGCCGGACTTCTCGGCTATTAAGCAAGGAGGAGTGAAAGCGTATGAAGCCGCACGCTCGGGCGCCCCGCTCGTTCTTACCCCGCGTAGCGTCGTGATCTCAGCCGCTCGACTCGTCTCCCTCGATTGCGGCCCTCCGGTCACCTGGCGTATCGCTGTGACAGTATCCAAAGGCACCTACATCCGCGCGGTCGCGCGCGATTTGGGAGAAGCGCAGGGCACCGCCGCCCACCTCGGCGCACTTCGACGCACGGCAGCAGGCAATGTCAACCTTGACTCCGCCAACCGGCTCGACGCGGTAAGAGAGGCTGGCTTCAGCATCGCGCGACTGTTCGCCGATCCCATCCAAGCCCTCGGACTTCCGGTCGTCACGGTGGATCCGCACACGGCAAGTCTGGTAGAGACGGGATCTCCGCTCACCGGTGTCGCTCACGCCGGCCCGCGAATCGCCGTCACCACCGCGTCACGCTTGCTCGCCATCCATGAGTGGGACCACTCTCTCCACGGCTACCGCCCTTCTGTGGTTTTGCCGGGAGGTGTCGCTCGATGCGGCTCATGACCTACTCCGACGGCATGTCGCGCCTAGGGCGCGTCGTGGTAGCGATTGGCGTCTTTGACGGCGTGCACATCGGGCACCAAGCGCTTCTCCACGCTGCAACTTCGGATGCGACGCGGCGCGGATGCCCGGCTGTGGCCGTTACCTTCGATCGCCACCCCGGCCAGGTGATCTCTCCCGAAAGCGCACCACCGCAGTTGCTTACCGTAGAAGACAAGTGCGCCCTTATCGCAGAGGCTGGGGCGGACATCGTGCTCGTGATTCCCTTCGATCTGCGCATCGCCCACATGCCACCGGCCCGGTTCATCGACGGCATCGTACTTTCGGCCCTCGACCCTGTCGCGATACATGTCGGATCGGATTTCCATTTTGGCCACCGTGCCCAGGGAGACGTTCGCACGCTCAGTTCCATCGGTGCACTGCGGGGCTTCGCCGTTTCAGGACACGAACTTGTAGAGACGGGCGATCTGCCAGTTACCTCGACACGCATCCGTGCGCTTGTCGCCGAAGGAGACGTGAGCGCGGCCGCGGCGCTCCTCGGAAGAGCGCACCGTGTCAGTGGACGCGTGGTACACGGCCGAGGGCAGGGCGCCTCACTTCTCGGCATACCAACCGCCAACATCGCACCGAGGGAGTTCAGCGCCCTTCCGGCGAACGGTGTCTACGCCGGATACGTCTCGGTGGACTCCCGCTCGTTTCCTGCAGGAATCTCGGTCGGTACGCCCCCTACGTTCCCGGAAGCGCGGGACACTCTCGAAGCTCACCTGCTCGGCTTCGATGGAGAACTCAGGGGGTCTGACGTAACATTGAACTTCCATGAGCGGCTCCGTGACCAGCGGGCGTTCGAGAATCCTGAAGGGCTAGCGTCCGCCATACTGGCTGACCTCGAACGAGTCCGTATACTCTTAACAGGAGGGAGTACCCCGTGACGGACGGCCGCCACACAAGCGATCCTCACGCGCCATACGATGACATGCCTCCCGACCCGTGGACCGAGCACGGAATCGACCTCTGGACGCTTGAGCAGGCGGAGCGTCTTGCGGCCGATGACGTCGATCCAGCAAGCACGAGGTGGGATGAGCTCGACGGACCTACGATCGACGAGTTCGACGATGCCGCACGAGAGTTTGAGCACGTTCACCAGTACGGCGCGTGTTGAAGCGGTCCTACCGGCTGGATGCGGCCGGTAACGGGAGGAATCGCTCTCATCGTCATCCTCGCGCTCGTTCTTACGTACGTGCTTCGTTAACGGATGTGCTAAACTTCACGGGTTGTGTCACTACCTTCGTCAGGGATCGCCGACTCACCGACGGCGATCGCGGATGGAGGCGAATCCAGAGAGAATGGTGAACTAGCTCATGTCGTTGTCCAAGGAAGTCATCGCCCAGATTGTCTCCGAGCACGCTCGGACAGAGGGCGACACCGGCTCACCGGAAGTACAGGTCGCGCTACTTAGTACGCGCATCTCTGAACTCACGGAGCATCTGAAGATCCACAAAAAGGACCACCACACCCGCCGCGGACTGCTAAGACTCGTAGGACAGCGCCGCCGCCTGCTCCGGTATCTCAAGAACAACGATATCGAGCGCTACCGCGCCATCGTTGCGAAGCTGGGGCTGAGAGGGTAAGAACGATAGGGAAACCGAAGGCGGGAGGTGTCCTCCCGCCTTCTTACTGCTAGGCGCCGGATGCGCCTGGCGGTCCAGAGGACCTCGCGCACGGGGCGTGGAGGTGAAGAGGCAGAGGAATGTGAAGCATGTCTAAGATCGTCAAGCGGTTCGAACTGTTTGGTAAGGAGTACGTGCTCGAGACCGGCGAACTCGCAAAACAGGCAGGTGGTGCGGTCGTGGTCCGCCAGGGCGACACCATGGTGCTCGTCACGGCCACAGCCTCGCGTCACCCCAAGGATCTTGACTTCTTCCCTCTGACCGTTGATTTCGAGGAGCGCATGTACGCCGCCGGCAAGCTCCCCGGAGGGTTCATCAAGCGCGAGGCTCGCCCGAGCGAGAAGGCCGTGCTCACCGCTCGCATGATCGACCGGCCGCTTCGCTCTGCGTTTGCTGACGGTTTCCGTAACGAAGTCCAGATCATCGCTACGGTTCTCTCGGCGGACCAGGTGCATCAGCCCGACGCCATCAGCATCATGGGAGCCTCAGCGGCACTGCTCGTCGCGGGCATCCCGTTTGAGGGCCCGCTCGCCGGTGTCCGAATCGCTCGCGTAGACGGCGAGTTCGTCGTCAACCCCACCTTTGACGAGCTTGAAGAGTCTGATCTCGATCTCGTGGTCGGCGGTTCGCGTGACGCGATCTACATGATCGAGGCAGGGGCGTACGAGGTCTCCGAGACCGACATGCTCGCCGCGCTTACCTTCGCCCAGCAGGCGATCGCCGAGTTCTGCTCGGCGCAAGAGGTCTTGCTTGCCGAGTGCAACGTGGTCCCGATGGAAGTCCCGCTCTACACCATCGCCGAGTCGTTGCGCGAGCGAGTCTTTGCCGACGGCTCCGAGAAGATGCGCGCAGCCCTGCACAACCCCGATAAGCACTCACGTCAGGACGGCGTCGCCGCTGTCAAAGATGAGATCCTCGCCACGTTCACCGGAGAAGAGCTCGCCGCTGACGGCAAAGACATCAAGACGCTTCTCAAGGAGCTTGAGAAGAGCACGATGCGCCGAATGGTGCTCACCGAGGGAGAGCGCGTCGATGGACGTCGCGTCGACGAGGTTAGGCAGGTCACATCGATCGCGGGGTACCTCCCACGCGCGCACGGCTCCGGTCTGTTCACCCGCGGACAGACCCAAGTCCTTTCGGTACTCACCCTCGGCATGCTCTCCGAATGGCAGCGGATCGACACGATCGATGTCACCGAGGGCAAGCGCTACCTCCACCACTACAACTTCCCGCCGTTTTGCACCGGCGAGACCGGGTTCATGCGCGGCCCGAAGCGCCGCGAGATCGGTCACGGCGCGCTCGCCGAGCGCGCGCTCGTACCGGTTCTTCCGGCCGAAGACGTATTCCCGTACACCATCCGGATCGTGAGCGAGGTCCTCGAATCCAACGGCTCGAGCTCGATGGGCTCTGTCTGCGGTTCGACACTCGCGCTCATGGACGCTGGGGTGCCGATATCGGCGCCGGTTTCCGGCATCGCCATGGGACTGATCAAAGAGGGTGACGAAGTCGCGGTCCTCTCGGATATCCAGGGGGTTGAGGACTTCCTCGGTGACATGGACTTCAAAGTCGCCGGTACCGAAAAGGGAATCACCGCGCTTCAGATGGACAACAAGGCCAAGGGCCTGTCCTACGAGGTCCTCAAGACCGCGCTGCACCAGGCAAACGCCGGACGGGCGCATATTCTCAGCAAGATGCTCGAAGCGATCGACTCGCCCCGCGGCGAGCTTTCCCTTTACGCTCCGCGAATCCTCACGATCAAAATCCCCAGTGACAAGATCAGGGACGTCATCGGATCCGGCGGCAAGGTCATTCGCGGCATCCAAGACGAAACCGGAGCGCACATCGACATCCAGGAAGACGGAACCATCTTCGTTGCCTCCCGCGACCAGGGTGGCGAGGAAGCCGTTCGACGTATCCAGATGATCGTGAAGGTCCCGGAGGTTGGCGAGCGCTACAAGGGCCGCGTCGTCTCAATCCAAGCGTTCGGCGCCTTCATTGAGCTCACACCCGGCAAAGATGGACTTCTTCACATCTCCCGCGTCGCCAAAGGCCGTGTGGAGAAGGTTGAGGACGTACTTGCCGTAGGTGATGAGGTGGAAGTCGAGATCCTCGACATCGACGAGCGCGGAAAGATCTCCCTTGACCGTCTTGACAAGCCCGACGCGCCTGTCGGCTCCACCGGATCCGGGCGGTCTGAAACCAACTCCAGCGAGGGCGACAGCAATCGCGGACCTCGTAGGGATGGCGGCGGAGACGGTCGTAGACCGCGCCGCCGCCACTAGGGGACGGCGAACGTGTTCTACCGTTCGACGCGTCTTGAAAACGGAGTGACCGTGCTGACCGAATCGATCGACTCGGTCCGGTCTGTCGCGCTTGGCATCTGGTTCTCGGTAGGGAGTCGTGACGAGACGCCCGCCGAGGCCGGTATGTCTCACTTCATGGAACACATGATGTTTAAGGGTACGCCGACGCGCACAGCTGCCCAGGTCTCTGAGGCGTTCGACGGTATCGGTGCTGAGCTCAACGCGTTCACCAGCAAGGAATACACGTGCTACTACTCCCGCATGCTCGACGAGCATCTGCCTACCGCGGTAGAGATTCTTTCGGACATGGTATGCCGAGCAACCCTCGCCGATGAGGCGTGCGCAAAAGAACGCCAGGTTGTAATCGAAGAGATCGCACGGATGGAAGACACTCCGGACGATCATATCCACGAGCTGTTTGGGCGGACGCTATGGCCTGAGCATCCCATTGGATTGTCTATTCTTGGCAACCGCGAGACCGTAGGCGTGTTTGACCATGCTGCTTCGATCGAGTTTCGCCGCCGCCACTATCTCACCGGGAACTGCGTAGTCGCAGCAGCCGGCAACGTTGACCATGACCTTCTTGTGGCACTCGTCGAGTCACATCTCGCCGAGCTTCCCGCTGGCCCGCGAAGCGAGCGTCCCGCCGCCCATTCGCCGTCTGCGAACCGTCTCAACGTGTTCGAAAAGGACACCGAGCAGGCCCATATCTGTTACGGCACGACGGGACTTGCGGCGCACCACGATGACCGCTTCGTCCTCTCCGTGATCAACCACATCATGGGCGGGGGCATGTCGTCGCGTCTGTTCCAGGAGATCCGGGAGAAGCAGGGACTCGTCTACTCGGTCTACTCGTTCAACGCCCAGTACCAAGACACCGGCCAGTTCACTGTCTACGCTGGCACACGTCCATCGAACGCTGCTCAGGTAGTCGCCCTCATACAGGAGGAGTTCGACCGCGTACGTGATGAGGGACTCGAACCGGCGGAGATCGAACGAGCTAAAGAGTCGATCAAGGGCCATCTCGTCCTCTCACTTGAGAGCACCCGCAACCGCATGACACGGCTCGGAAGAAGCGCGGTGACCGCCGGTGAGCTACTCTCCATAGACGAGATCGTCGCGCGCGTCGAAGCCGTCGATCCCCAAGCGGTTCGCCGAGTTACGGCTGACATCCTCGCGCGAGACCGAGTGCTTGCGATGATCGGCCCGTTTTCCACATCCGAAGTAGAACACCTCATCACCTGAGAAGTGGATGGTGACGGATATGATTGATGTTCTTGTCTCTGGCGGCGGTGGCAAAATGGGCCGGGAAGTGATCGCAGCGGTAACCGCGGCACCCGGAATGCGAGTGGTCGCCGCGGTCGACACAGCACACGCTGAAGAACCGATCTCGGACGGAGCTGGTGGCTCGATCACGTGCGAGGCGGATCTCTCTTCGGCTATCGACCATCACCGCCCGCACGTGATGGTCGATTTCACGCACCCTGAAGCGGTCGAGGCGCACGTGCGCACGGCCGCCTCAGCGGGAATCGATTGTGTTGTGGGCACTACCGGACTTGCTGTCGGCACGCTCGAGACCATCGCCGCTTCCGCTCCCGAAGGGACGTGTGTCTTCTTCGCCCCTAACTTCGCGATCGGTGCGGTGCTCATGATGCGCTTCGCCGCTGAGGCGGCTCGGTACATGCCCCATGTGGAGATTATCGAACTCCACCACGATCGCAAGGCAGACGCGCCAAGCGGGACTGCCTTGCGCACCGCAGCGCTCATCGCCGAGACCCGCCCGGAGGCGCCTGCTATTCCTGGCAGGGAAAGCCAGACCTTCGAGGGTGCCCGGGGTGCGCTCGTGGAAGAGATCGCGATCCACTCGGTCCGCCTGCCCGGACTCGTCGCCCACCAGGAAGTCCTCTTCGGCGGTCAGGGACAGACCCTCTCGATACGTCATGACTCAATTGACCGTACCTCGTTCATGCCTGGCGTCGTGCTTGCGATCCGCGCGGTGCGAGAGCGCACCGGTTTCGTCATCGGGCTTGAGAACCTGATGGAGATGTAGCGTGTCCGGCGCCGACTTACTTTCCAAACCTCGCCCCGTGGTCGTCATGAAGTTCGGAGGCACCTCCGTCGCCACCGCAGAGGGCCGCTCGGCAATCTCGAGCCACGTGTCTGCGGCGCTCGCCACAGATGAGGCGCCCGTCGTAGTCGTCTCGGCTATGGGCCGCGCTGGCTCGCCATACGCGACCGACACCCTGCTTTCGCTCGTCGAAGGCTTTCCCGTTGACCTGGCGGAGCGCGATTGGCTCATGGCGACTGGCGAGATCATCTCCGCTGTGGTGTGCGCCCATGAGCTGCGAGCTTCAGGCATCAAGGCGCGCGCGTTCACCGGCCCGGATGCCGGGATCGTCACCGACGGGGTGTTCGGTGCCGCCACCATACAATCGATCAATCCGGCGGCGCTTCTATCCGCGATTAACAGCAGGATCGTGCCCATCGTCGCCGGCTTTCAGGGTGTTTCTGCCGATGGCGCACTCACCACGCTCGGCAGGGGAGGAAGCGACACGACCGCATGCGCACTCGGGGTAGCTCTCTTAGCCGAGCGGGTCGAGATCTACACAGACGTGGACGGTGTGTTGAGCGCCGATCCTAAGACGTGCGGCGACGCGACTGTCCTTGAAGTGATCCGCGCTGACGAGCTTGTCCAGATGTCCCGCCACGGTGCCCGTGTGGTCCACACTCCCGCAGCGGAACTAGCGCTCTCAAGCGGACTTGCCGTTCTTGTGCGCAACACCTATAGCGAGCATCCGGGAACACGCGTCGCCGACATTTCGGCGTACCAGCCTGAGCGTGTAGCGACCGCCGTGACGAGTGCGGACGGCGTTGCCCGCATCAGGGTCGCACTGCCCGCTCCAGAGGCCACGAGAGCGCATATGGCCGCACAAACGCGTGTCTACCGGGCCATGGCGGACGCCGCAATCTCACTGGACATGTTCACGCCGGTAGGGGAGAGCCTTGTCTTCTCAGTGTCCGAGGCGTCGCTTGAGCGTGCATGCGACGTCCTTAGCACCCTCGGATTGACCTTCCAGGTGCAAGCGGGGCTGGCGAAGGTGACGCTCGTCGGGGCGGGCATGCATGGTGTACCAGGCGTCATGGCGCGGATGGCCGAGTGTCTCTCGGCGGCGGGTGTGACCGTTCTGCAAACCGCTGACAGTCACACGACGATCTCTGTGACGCTCCCTCGCGAGGAAGCGTCACGAGCGGTCCACGCACTGCACGAAGGATTTCTCCTCGGAAGTCGTGGAGACCACTGACGTCACACCTAGGGCCGTGTGACGCGGGACGGTCGGCGAATCCCGCTGTCACAGCTTTGTGGCACAATGAGCCACGTTGGAGTTGGAATTCCGCGCCACTACGGACTGATCCCGGCACAAGGGGTTTCTCATGGCAACACCGCGGTTTGGCAGGATTATCACAGCGATGGTCACACCCTTCGATGAAGATCTCGAACTTGACCTCGATCGCGCGCAAGAACTCGCCGTGCGCCTTCTTGACGAGGGTAGCGACGCTCTTGTTGTGTGCGGAACGACAGGCGAATCACCGACGGTCTTCTACGATCAGAAGATTGACCTGTTCAGGGCGGTGCTCGAGGCGGTAGGAGACCGCGCTCCGGTCATCGCCAACGCAGGCGACAACTGCACAGCTGACTCCGTGCGGTTCGCGCAAGATGTCGTCTCTCTCGGAGTCGATGCGATCATGGCGGTCGTTCCCTACTACAACAAGCCACCTCAAGAAGGGATGTACCGGCACTTCCAATCGATCGCGAACTCGGTTGATGTGCCTGTTGTCCTCTACAACATCCCTGGGCGGTGCGTCGTGAACATGACCGCCGAGACCACACTCCGGCTCGCTCACACGTGTGAGAACATAGTCGCGGTCAAGGAAGCGAGCGGGGACCTTGGGCAGTGTGCCGCGATCATATCTGGGGCGCCAGACGGATTCGAGGTTCTCGCCGGCGACGACGAGGTCACACTTCCCCTGATGGGTCTTGGCGGCACGGGCGTCATCTCGACCATCGGCAATATCGCTTCTGGCCGCATGAGAGAGATGGTGTACGCGCAGGCGAGCGGCGAGCATACCCGAGCGCTTCGCATCCACCTCGAACTACTGCCGCTCATGAAGACCCTATTTTTGACGGCAAACCCGATCATGGTAAAAAAGGCGCTCGAACTCATGGGCTTTCCCGTGGGATCCGTTCGCCTCCCGCTCGTTTTGCCAACAGATGAGCTCGTAGCCGAGTTGACTCGTGTGATGCGACACGTGGGCATGCTGCCCGCGTGATGAAACGGAGATCGGACCTTGACGTCGGTGCTACCGCCGATGCCTCGACTGTGGCGGCACGCACGGATGTGTAGCCGCCAGTAAGGAGTGCTGAAACCACCCATATGACATCGAAGAAACAGCGCCTCCGCGTGATCCCCCTTGGGGGTCTCGGCGAGATTGGCAAAAACATGACTGTGTTCGAGTACGGCAACGACATGGTCGTTGTCGACGCGGGCATTATGTTCCCGGACGACGACCACCCCGGGGTCGACCTGATCCTTCCCGACTACAGCTACGTACTCAAGCGCAAGGACAAGCTGCGTGGCATCATCATCACGCACGGCCATGAGGACCACACAGGCGCGTTGCCGTATCTCCTTAAGGACCTTGGCCATGCGGTACCGGTTCTCGGCACCAAACTGACGCTTGGTTTGATCGCGGTGAAGCTTGAAGAGCACAAGATCAAGAAGCCAAAACTTCGCGAGGTCAGGGCAGGCGGTCACGTCAGTCTAGGTGCGTTTGGCGTGGACTTCATGGCGGTCAACCACTCGATTCCCGACAGTGTCGCCCTGTTCATCCGCACACCTGTCGGCAACGTCGTCCACACCGGAGACTTCAAGCTCGACCAGACCCCTATTGACGGCCGCCTGACGGACTACGCCGCTCTCGCCTCCGCAGGCAAGAAGGGCGTCATGCTTCTTATGAGCGACTCCACAAACGCTGAAACCCCCGGCTTCACGCGTTCCGAAGCCATTGTGGGGTCATCACTGCGCGAGATCTTCGCTGCCGCGGAACAACGCATCATCGTGGCGTCGTTCGCAAGTCATATTCACCGGCTTCAGCAGGTCTGTGACGCGGCGGTCGAGTGCGGGCGGAAGGTCGTGGTGACCGGACGCTCGATGATCAACAACACGCGTATCGCTCGCCAGCTTGGCTACCTCGATGTCGCCGAAGGAAACCTCGTAGACGCCTACGACATGGACGATCTTCCTTCCGAGAAGGTCGTCGTGCTGTCAACGGGAAGCCAGGGTGAGCCGCTCTCAGCGCTGTCCCGGATGGCCATGTCAGAACACAAGACCGTGACCATCGAAGCAGGCGACACTGTGGTGATCTCGGCGACGCCTGTACCCGGCAACGAAAAAGCCGTCTCTAAAGTGATCAACCGTCTCACTCACTCAGGCGCTCATGTCATGCACAAGGGTGTTGCTGACGTACACGTGTCGGGTCATGCCGCAGCTGAAGAGCTCAAGCTCATGTTGAACCTTACCTCGCCGACGTACTTCGTGCCGATTCATGGAGAATCCCGCCACCTTCACTCACACGCCGATCTTGCGTTCGCGGTTGGGGTGCCGGAGCGAAACATCTTCGTCCTCGACGCAGGTGAATGCCTCGAGCTCGACGGCGAAGGAGCGCGAATCGCCGAGAAGGTCGAGGCCGGCGTAGTCTACGTTGACGGGCTGTCCATCGGAAACGTAGGCCAGGTTCTCTTGAAGGACCGCCAGGCACTTGCGCAAGACGGCATCGCGACGATCGTGGTAGCCGTGGACGCAAAGACCGGCAGACAGGTACGAGAGCCCGAACTCGTGGTCCGCGGTGTGGCCGCTGGTGCGGAAGAGTCACAATTCCTCGAAGAAGCCCGCGCCCGCGTCGTAAAGACCATCGCAAGAAGCACCAAGGAGGGCCCCTGCGACATCACAGCGCTCAAGGCCTCAATTCGAGAGTCGCTCTCCCAATTCATCTGGGAACGTACGCGCTCACGTCCAATAATCATTCCAGTTATCGTGGAGGTTTAGCCCGTGCGGGAGATTCTGATAGCGATACTCCTCGGCGTCATCCAGGGACTCGGCGAGTTCCTTCCCATATCCTCCTCCGGGCATCTTCGGCTCTTCCAAGACGCGTTTGGGTGGACTGACCAGTTTGGACTCGTCTTTGACACCTGGCTTCACGTCGCGACGCTCGGAGCCGTCGTCGTGTATTTCCGAGAGGACCTCGCCAACATGGCGACCGCGGCGTTCTCCCGCAACCCTGAGCGCGCCCGCGACAAGCGCCTCGCGTGGCTCGTAGTCGTCGCCACGATCCCCACGGGGATGATTGGACTTCTCGGCGGTGACTTTTTCGAGAACGCCTCTCTGCTTTTCATCGGCTTCGCGTTCCTGGGTACGTCAGCACTCTTGATGGGCGCCGATCTCCTCTCGCGCAAGAGTCTCTACCCCGCCGAGGGCCTGGGGTGGGGGAAGGCGCTGCTTGTGGGTATTGCGCAGGGCATCGCCATCATGCCGGGCATCTCGCGTTCAGGTGCGACCATGGCCGCGGGTCTTGCCCTGGGGCTCAATCGTGAGCAGGCCGCACGTTTCTCTTTCCTGCTCTCCGGACCGATCATACTGCTAGCCGCAGGTAAGCAATCTGTTGACGCCATGCTGGGCGGCGAGACAGGCCCGGGGGTGGCTGCCACACTCTTCGGTTGTACCGCCGCGGCGATCACCGGATATCTGGCTATCGCCGGCCTCATGGCCTACCTGCGTAAACACTCATTCAAGCCATTCGCGATCTATACGGCCCTGCTCGGCACGGGCGTGATAGTCTGGCAGTTGATGGCTAGCTGAGACCGCGAGAGAACGCGTCAAGATGACAAGGCGTGGCGACAAGACGACGTCCCGGCAAACTGGCACCCGGCGAACAAAGACAACGGGGGCACGTTCTGTAGCGCGATCACCTGACTCCGCCCGAAACGCCGCACTAGGTCCTGAGGCACGGAGGGACATCTTTGGCATCGCCCTCATCGCGATCTCCATCGCCCTCGCGATCGCTCTACTCAACGAGTCCGCGGGACTCGTAGGCGGTGCCGCTGCCACCGCGATGAGGCAGGTTTTTGGCGCTGGCTCCTTCGTGGTGCCGGTGCTACTCCTCGTGTGGGGCCTGACCTTCTTCGTCCGTGCGTTTGCGATCAGCGAGCGTCGTGTTGGCGCCGGATTGTGCCTCGTCTTTCTCGCGCTGATCGGGATGTTCGCAATGGCTTCTCCCACTGAATCCCTCTTCGACTCTGAACTCGTCCATCTGCACGGCGGCTACGTTGGATCCGCTATCGCCTGGACGCTCAGATCACTTCTCGGCAGCGAAATCGCCTACGTCACGCTCGGCGCAACCATGCTCATCGGTCTCGTCGTCGCGGGCATGTCCGTCTCTGGCATCGTTGAGTGGGCGACAAAGCGTTTTGGCGGCACGAGAAGTGGCGACGGTCCAGCTCCGCGTCAGAATCTGCCGCGAGAGCGGGCACCCAGGACCGTACCGCTCGGCGACACAGACGCGCTGTCCCGGCCCGCCGCCACACGAAGGAAAGAGCCGGGCACTCCAGATCTGGAGGCCCGGAAGGCGACGCAACCTACGCCTCGCGCGCGCCCGCCTAAAGCCTTGGAAGGCTTTGAGGTCCCCCCGTCGTCTCTTCTCACCAGAACGCCTGAGTCAGCAAGCCGTTCCCGCGCCAGTGACAGGGAGTTGAGTTCGACCGCACGACTTATCGAAGACACCCTCGCGACGTTTGATATCCAAGCCCGGGTGGTAAGCTGGATTCCTGGTCCAACAGTCACCATGTACGAGATTGAGCTTTCTCGCGGCATCAAGGTTAGCCGTATCACGCAACTCGCCGATGATCTGGCTCTCGCGCTTGCCGCGCAGACCGTGCGCATCCTCGCACCCATTCCCGGAAAGTCACTCGTTGGCATCGAGGTTCCCAACGCCGAGCGCTCCACTGTGACCCTCGGCGACATTCTGTCCGCACCTTCAGCACAAGGTGGCGGGCCCCTCACACTCGCGATCGGAAAAGACGTCGCGGGAGACAGCGTTCTGGCCGACCTCGCGACGATGCCGCACTTGTTGATCGCAGGGTCGACAGGCACGGGGAAGTCGGTGTGTATCAACGCCTTGCTCATGTCGATACTGATGCGGACGACACCTGCCGAGGTCCGGCTCATCCTCATAGATCCGAAGCGTATTGAGCTGTCCCTCTACAACGGAGTGCCCCATCTCTACGTACCGGTTGTCACAGAGCCCAAAGAAGCCGCCAGCGCACTGCACTGGGCGGTCGGAGAGATGGATGCCCGTCTCAAGCGGCTTCAGAAGGCGGGTGCTCGCAACATCGGCGCGTACAACGCGATGGTCCAGGACGGGACGGCGCCCGAAGGCGAACGGGAGATGCCGTACCTCATGATCGTCATCGATGAACTCGCGGATCTGATGATGGTCGCCGCGAAGGAGATCGAAGACTCCATTTGCCGACTTGCCCAACTCGCTCGCGCAGCCGGCATTCATCTCGTCGTCGCGACCCAGCGTCCCTCCACCGACATCATCACCGGCCTCATCAAGACAAACATCACGAACCGCATCGCCTTCGCAGTCTCGTCCGGAATCGACTCACGAGTCATTCTCGATCAGCCAGGTGCCGAGAAACTCATTGGCGAAGGCGATATGCTCTTTTCCACGCCTAAGCTTGACAAGCCCAAGCGCATCCAGGGCGCGTTCCTGACCGAGTCTGAGATCATCGCCGTAGTCGAGCACTTGAAGGGTCAAGCTGAACCCGAGTATCACGAAGAGATCCTCCACCTCAAAGTCACGCCGGGCGGCGGCGGTATGGGCCACGCCGATGATGACGATCCGCTTGTGTGGGAAGCCGCTGACATAGTCGTCACGTCAGGTATCGGTTCCACCTCCCTGCTTCAACGCCGCCTCAAAGTCGGTTACGCTCGTGCAGGACGCATCATGGACATGCTCGAGTCCAAGGGCGTGGTCGGGCAACCCGACGGCTCGAAACCACGTGAGGTCCTGGTCGACGTCGAGGACCTCGAAGCCATCAAAGCGTTCGAGCGATCAGACCGGAGCGACGATCCGAAGGAGGTGTAGGCGATGGCCGAGACACTCGGGCGTACCCTCGGAGAGGCGCGCCGAAAGCTCGGCATGGCCTTGACCGACGCGGAGTCGAAGACCTTCATCCGCGCCAAGCTCCTCGCCGCGCTGGAGGCAGGGGAGTACGAAGCCCTGCCCGACCCGGCGTACGTTCGCGGGTACATCCAAAACTACGCCAAGCTGCTCGGCCTCGACCCTAAACCACTCCTCGCGCTGTACGAGCGAGAGACGAGCTCTAGCACCCGCCAGCATCTTGTTCTACCCGAGCCGGTAGTTAGACCGCGCTCACACATCAACACCATTCCACCCAAAGTAGCCGTGTTGATCGCACTCATGGTTGGCCTCGTAGCACTCGCGGTGTGGGGTGTGACGCGGGCCGTGCTCGCCCCGGATCCTTCGCCGCCGCTACCCACCTCCACCGAGACAGCGCCGTCCGGAAACACGACCCCCTCCACGGAAGCCACCGTCCCTGCAGCGGCACCGGAACTTCCTGGCACGGCTCCAGGGGGCGCTGACGACGCACCTCTAGACGAAACTAGCGAAGCGCCAGACTCGGCTGTAGCCGTTCCCTTCACTCTGCGCGTCACCATCGCCCCCGACAACGCCTCGTGGATGCGGATCACTGTCGATGGCTTGATCGCCTACGAAGGAACTCTGATCGGTGAGGACTCACGTGATTGGGAGGTCACTGAAGAGGCGTCACTACGGATCGGACGCCCTTCGGCGGTGAGCGTCTACAAGAACGACACGAGTGTCGACATACCTTCGGGCGACCCGCCGGTGCTCGTGCTTTCCGCGAAGTGACCGGAGCCGTCCGCCACACTGCCTCGCACGCACCACAACAGTCAGTCAAGGGAATGGAGTATCCATGGCTAAGGACCAGAGCTTCGACATCGTCTCGGAAGTCGACATGCAGGAGGTAGACAACGCCGTGCAACAGACGGCAAAAGAGATCGCCCAGCGCTACGACCTCAAAGGGTCTGGAGCGAGCATTGCGCTTGACAAATCTGCCGCTACAGTTACCGTTGCGGCCCCGGCTGATTTCGTCGCCCGGCAAGTCATCGACGTACTCAACACCAAGCTCGTTCGGCGAGGAATCGATCTCAAGGCGCTGGCATGGGGCGACGTTGCACCGGCATCCGGCGGGAGTGTCCGGATCACAGCCGCACTCGTCAATGGCATCGAAACTGGGCTTGCTAAGAGGATCAGCAAGGATGTGCGCGACGCGAAGATCAAGGTGAAGGTACAGATCGAAGGTGACCGGCTGCGGGTCTTCTCGCCCAAGCGCGACGATCTTCAGGAAGTGATCGCATTTCTCAAGGAACAAGAGTACGGAATCCCGCTTCAGTACACCAACTACCGGTAGGAAGAGCGCCTGTGGCGTCCGTCGCTTTCATAACACTCGGGTGTCCGAAAAACGAGGTAGACAGCGAGCGCATGCGCGCGCTCGTCGCGTCCTCCACTCACCGGCTCGTCGATGACATCACTCACGCGGATGTCGCCGTTCTCAATACGTGTGGTTTCATCACCGCCGCCGTTGAAGAGGCGGTCGATCACGCGCTCGATCTCATCGACTGGCGCGATGCCGTCGCCAGCCGACGTCTCATCATCGCTGGATGCATGGTGTCGCGGTACGGAAGCGATCTTCACACCGCTATGCCTGAGGCCGATGCGTTCCTTCCGCTCGTTGATGAAGCCACCCTGTTGTCAGTTATCGACCGGGTCACTGGAGAGAAATCGGTCGTGAATTCGGGACCTACCCGGATCGATTCGGGACCGAGCGCGTATCTGCAACTTTCGGACGGCTGTTTTCGCACGTGCGCATATTGCACCATCCCCGCGATCCGCGGGCCTTACCGGTCACGGTCACTACCTGATCTGCTCACCGAGACAGAACTCCTCATCTCGAATGGCGCGAGAGAAATCGTCTGCATCGGCCAGGATATCTCGTCGTGGGGACGCGACCTTACCGGACCCCAGACGCTTACCGACGTCGTACGCGCCATCGCCGGGACTCACGGCCTCGCATGGCTTCGACTCATGTATACGCAGCCCGATGGCGTCACCGGCGACCTCCTCGAGACGATGGCCGCACTCCCGCAGGTCTGTCACTACCTCGACATACCGCTGCAACATGCTTCGCCGACGATACTGAAATCGATGGGACGTTCTGGTTCCCCGGAAGAACACCTCAACCTCGTGTCGAGGATCAGGCAGGTGATGCCAGACGTCACCTTGAGGACGAGCGTGATCGCCGGATTTCCCGGGGAGACAGATCGCGATGTGGAGACGCTTGAGAGCTTCCTTCGAGAGGTCGCTTTCGATTACGTCGGAGTCTTTCCTTTCTCGCCTGAAGAGGGAACGCGGGCTGCGACACTGCCCGGGCAGCTTCCAGAAGACGAGCGTCTCGAACGCGCACAGCTCTTGAGGGACACAGCAGACAGCATCGGATTTGCCAGAGCCGAAACGCGTGTTGGAACGGCGCACGAGGTTCTCTCCGAGGGGTTCGATGAGGACGGCTATCCGGTAGGCCGCACCCGCCAACAAGCTCCCGAGGTCGATGGAATCGTCACGCTCGACATCCCCGTGCCTCTCGGCGAGATCGTGCTCTGCAACATCACGGACGCTTCGGGATACGATTTGACAGGGGAGGTTGTCCAATGATCAGCGCCCTCAACGCCGCAAATACCGTGACGCTTCTCCGGATGGTGTTCATCCCGGTCTTCGTGGTGAGCATGCTCGCAGGGATGCCGTATTGGGGACCAATACTTGCGGCAGTCCTCTTTACTCTGCTCGCGGCGACCGACGCGGTCGACGGATATCTCGCTCGATCCCGCAATGAGATCACCACCTTTGGAAAATTCATCGACCCGCTCGCTGACAAGCTCCTCGTGACCGCCGCCCTCGTCGCGCTCGTCGAGCTCGGTGAGCTCCCCTCGTGGATTGCGCTCATAATCATCAGCCGTGAGTTCATCGTCTCAGGACTGCGAATGGTAGCCATCGCGGAGGGTAAGGTCATCGCCGCGTCGGGTTACGGCAAATTGAAAACCGTGTTCCAGGTCATCGCGATCATCGGGTTCATCGTCAAGGACTCAGATCCCCTCGTCCGGCTCCTCAGCGTGTCCGGCGCGGCCGCCTTTGAATACACCGCGTGGGCGTTCATGGCGGTCGCCGTGACCCTGACACTGGCCTCGATGTTTGACTACTTCTACCACGCCCGCGACGTGCTCGTTGGACCATGGCAGCCCTCGAAGGAAGCGTAGGGGAGACCCCCGCCGAGATGATCGCCGCTGCGCGCGACGCTGGCCTCACGATCGCGGTCGCCGAGTCGTGCACCGGCGGACTTGTCGCCACCCTTCTCACCGAGGTTCCCGGCGCCTCACACGTGTTCCTTGGCGGGATCGTAGCGTACGCCGACGAGATCAAGCGCGACCTCCTCGGCGTGCCCGCTGCAACACTCGCTACACACGGTGCGGTGAGTGCACAGGTCGCCGACGCTATGGCATCGGGGGTCAGAAAGCGCTTTGGTGTCGACATCGCCGTGTCGATCACCGGCATCGCCGGACCAGAAGGAGGAAGTGACGAGAAGCCGGTCGGGCTGGTCTGGTTCGCCGTCGCTGACGCGGCCGGGACGGATATCGTCTCGCACACGTTTGGCGGTGACCGGCACGACATCCGCGCGAGTGCGGCGCGCACCGCAATCGACATGCTGTACCGTCGAATCATCACGGACATCAAGCAGTGAGAGCGTTCATCGGGATAGGACTTCCCGACAGTTGGCGCCACACGCTCAACTGCTGCGCAGAACAGGTACGAGCAGTATGCCCCGAGTGGCGGGACGCGCGTTGGGTGCCGCCCGAGAACCTGCACGTCACGCTTGCGTTCCTCGGCGAGATCGCTCCGCAGACGGTTGACCCCATCATGACGGCCCTGCACTCGACTCTATCGTCGCACCAGCCCTTCACGCTCACCCTCAAAGAGCCGGTGGTTCCAGTGCCCCACGGACGGCGCGTCCGCATGTTGTGGGCCACCCTCGATGACTCGTCAGGTAAGTGCGAGCAGATAGCGCGAGCTGTCGGCGAAGCGGCTGCTTCGTACGGCGCACTTCAAGAGACTCGCACGTTCAAGCCGCATATCACCCTCGCGCGAGCCCGCTCTCCGCTCGTGTACGCAGCGCCCGGCAACGGCGGTTTCGACCAGTGCATCACGCCCTGCCTCACGAGCGATGCAGCCATGTCAGTCGCTCTTGTTACGCTCTACTCGAGCACGCTGACACCACAAGGCGCCCGCTATGCGATCCTCGGCAACGCCCCACTTGCCGGACGTTGACATCGAACGTATGTTCGTTTAAGCTCATCGCGCCCCCAGGGAGCCGCCCGACACAGGAAGAGGAGCACTGAGCGATGGATTCCGAGAAGGCCAAGGTACTCGATGCGACCAAAGAGCAGATCGAGCGCAAGTTCGGTAAGGGCTCCCTCATGAAGCTCGGAGAGCACGCAGCGGTGACGCAGGTGGCGGCGATCCCAACGGGTTCGCTCGCACTCGACGCGGCTCTCGGTATCGGAGGGGTACCTCGCGGTAGAGTGGTCGAGATATTCGGTCCCGAGTCGAGCGGCAAGACGACCCTTGCGCTCCAGATCGTTGCAGAGGCGCAAGCCATGGGGGGCATCGCCGCATTCATCGACGCGGAGCACGCCCTCGATCCCAGCTACGCGGCTCGACTCGGAGTCGACATCGACGACATCCTCATCTCGCAACCTGACACTGGAGAGCAAGCCCTCGAGATCGCGGACATGCTCGTGCGCAGCGGTGCGGTCGACGTGATCGTCGTCGACTCGGTGGCCGCCCTCGTCCCGCGCGCAGAGATAGAAGGCGAGATGGGAGATGCATCGGTCGGACTTCATGCCCGTCTCATGAGCCAAGCGATGCGCAAACTTGCCGGGTCGCTCAGCAAGTCAGACACCACGTGCATCTTCATCAACCAACTGCGCGAGAAGATCGGCGTCATGTTTGGAAGCCCTGAGACGACCACCGGGGGCCGCGCGCTCAAGTTCTTTTCTTCCGTGCGCATCGACGTCCGCCGCATCGATTCCATCAAACAGGGAACCGACATCGTCGGCAACAGGGTGCGCGCCAAGGTTGTCAAAAACAAGGTCGCTCCGCCTTTTCGCCAAGCGGAATTCGATTTGATGTATGGCACGGGAATCTCCAAAGAGGGGAACCTCCTCGACCTCGGCGTCGAAGAAGCGGTAATCGCAAAGTCCGGCGCGTGGTACACGTATGGCGAAGAGCGGCTCGGCCAAGGCAGGGAGGCGGCAAAAGAGTATCTCAGAGAGCACCGTGACATCCGCACAGAGATCGAGGCTACGATAAGGGAGCGCCTCGGTCTTCCCGCACTCGGCGGCACTCCCGCAAGCAAGGCGAATAACCCAGTCGAGTGAGGCGCCATGTCATTCACCGAGGACAAGGGAATCGTCCGCTTCACTACTCCCTCACCACGCTCACGAGTACGAGTCATTCAGCTTGACGGAGTCGAGGTGCGACGCACGTCGCGCGACGCTCTTGCGCTCGCCGGGATTACTGACGGCTGCGCTTATACGTCGACCGAACTCGAGAGTGCCCTCGAAGCGGTCGAACCGGCCTCCGCAAACAGCCGCGCGATCTCATTGCTTGCGCAACGTGAGCGGTCCGCGGCGGAAGTCTTCAAACGGCTGACCGGTGACGGCTATCCCTCCTCGGCAGCGCGCGAAGCCGTCGACCGCTCCGTCGAACTCGGCCTGATCGACGACGCGCGCTTTGCGGAGGCGTACGCACGAACAAAAGCGGCATCCCGATGGGGACGTGAGCGTATCGCCAACGGTCTAGACGCGGCTGGCATCGACCGGGATACCGCGCTGGCAGCACTCGACTCTGCTGTGCCAATCGATGGAGAAATCGAGCGTGCCACGTCGATCTTGGGACCGCTCGATCTTCACGACCGCAAGGTGCGCGAACGGCACGTGCACAGACTTGTCTCACGGGGCTTCCGCTACCCAGACGCGATGGAGGCCGTCATTCGCGCTTCTACCGCCACTAATCGAAATCAATCCGATTCTTGACCTTTTGTGCTGGTAATCGGTAGTATGTGCATGGCACATGTGATTCTCCGCCGCGTTTCGCGTGCAGCAATGCCGGCGGTTCGTCTGATTGTACACGGACTGTGATACCGGCCGGGCCTTACGAGGTCCGGCACGGCTGTATACGGCAGGATGCACCCATCGCGCAGCGACTATCACGTATGTCGTGCGGTGCGTCAGCCGAGCGATCCATGGCACACGCTCACTGCTTGAATACCTTGAGTAATGGCGTGTCACTAATCCCGGCGTAGCGACGCTCGCCCGTTACCAAAATTGTCAATGCTTGGAAGGGAGGGCACACAGTGGAACTCGCGCTCATTATTGTTGGTAGCGTGATCGGTGTCGCTCTCGGCTTCGTGCTCAGCAGATATCTCGTTACGGGTCGCGCGGCGCGGACGCGTGAAGACGCCGAACGGATTCTCAGGGACGCCGAGAAGCAGGCCGAAACGCTCAAGAAGGAAGCCCTGATCGAAGCGAAGGATCAGATCTTCCATTTTAAGCAGGACGCTGAAAGTGAGTCGAAAGAGAGACGAAAAGAACTCACCGCGCTTGAGAACAGGCTACTTCAGCGTGAAGAGAGCATCGACCGACGCGCTGAGTCCCTCGACAAGCGCGAGCATCAGTTGTCGAGTCTCCAAGGCCAAGTGACCAAGCGCGAAACCGAGCTCAACGATCTCGTGGAACAGGAACGCCAGCGTCTTGAGAGTCTTGCAGGACTCACATCGGATGAGGCACGCGACCTGCTTCTTGATCGCGTCAAGGACGACGTCCGAAGAGATGCGGCCGCATTTGTTCGTGAGACGGAGGCGCGCGCACGCGACGAAGCGGACAAGAAGGCTCGCAACATCGTCGGTATCGCCATCCAACGCGTAGCGGCAGACCACACCGCGGAGTCTACCGTCTCGGTTGTTCACATTCCCAGCGACGACATGAAGGGCCGGATCATCGGACGTGAGGGCCGCAACATTCGCGCCTTTGAGCAACTGACCGGAATCAACCTCATCATCGACGACACTCCGGAAGCCGTCATTCTGTCGAGTTTCGACCCAGTACGTCGCGAGATTGGCCGAATCACCCTTGAGTCCCTGCTGGCGGACGGTCGCATCCATCCCGCACGCATCGAGGAGCTGTTCAATAAGGCGGAAACCCTTGTCGGCTCACAGATCCAGGAAGCCGGAGAACAAGCCGCCTTCGACACTGGCATCCACGGGTTGCACACCGAAGTCGTACGCACGCTTGGCCGTTTGAAGTTTCGGACGTCATACGGCCAAAACGTACTGAAGCACTCCCTCGAAGTCGCTTACCTCGCGGGAGTGATGGCCGCTGAGCTCGGAGTCGACGTGAAGCTCGCTACACGCGCGGGGCTCCTCCACGATCTCGGCAAGGCGATCGATCACGAGATTGAGGGGCCGCATGCGCTGATAGGCGCCGATCTCGCACGCAGGATGGGTGAGACTCCGGCGATTGTTCACTGCATCGAAGCGCACCACGGCGACGTCGAACCGACGACAGTTGAAGCCGTGATCGTTCAAGCGGCTGACGCGATCAGCGCGGCGCGTCCTGGCGCGCGGCGCGAAACCCTCGAAAGTTACGTCAAGCGTCTCGAGAAGCTCGAAGCCGTCGCCCAGTCGCACCACGGCGTTGAAAAGTGCTACGCGATGCAGGCCGGACGGGAGATCCGTGTGATGGTCAAACCCGAACAGATCGATGACTCAGAATCCGTCTTGCTCGCACGCGAAATCGCCAAACAAATCGAAGAGGAACTCGAGTACCCCGGCCAGATCAAAGTCATGGTCATCAGGGAGAGCAGGGCTGTTGACTACGCGAAGTAGTCAGCCGTTTGATACGATTGGCACGGCTTCCAACCGTGCGAAAGGAGGCCGCTCATGCGGCCTCCTCCGCGTCAAACCTACGAAAATCCTTGGAGCTGAGAACCAGAGTGACAGCACGCAGCGACGACGACCACCGCGACAACGGCGGCCTTCTCGATTTCGTCGGGGCCGTCTCAGGTGAAACGTATCTGAAAGTCGAGGAGAACCTAGGGGAGGGGTTTGTCCGGCTTCGAGTTTCCGAAGCCGAACGCCGCCAGGCAACCCACGACATCCGCTCATTCGAAGATGTCGTCATCGAGCTGCTCAGGAACGCGCGAGACGCACGCGCGAACTTGCTCTTTATCGCTACCTCCCGCGATGGAGACAACAGGCTTCTGACCATGATCGATGACGGCGTCGGAATCCCTCAAGCACTTCACGACGCTGTCTTCGAACCGCGCGTCACGTCAAAACTCGAATCGATGGTCATGGATCGCTGGGGAGTCCACGGCCGCGGCATGGCTCTGTACTCAGTGCGATCAAACGTGAGCTCCGCGCGAATCGCGGTGTCTGACTCCCACAAAGGAGCCGCCATCTCCGTCTGCACCGACACGAGCGCACTTCCAGAACGAGCGGACCAGTCTGCTTGGCCCGCACTCGAGCGGGACGACA
Source organism: Clostridiales bacterium (assembly GCA_018333995.1). Classification (NCBI taxonomy): domain Bacteria; kingdom Bacillati; phylum Bacillota; class Clostridia; order Eubacteriales; species Clostridiales bacterium. The sequence continues at coordinate 86,812 of JAGXSG010000022.1, forward strand.
CTGGCCGCATGTTCGTGGCTCGCGGCCCCCACAACATCATCCGGCGAGTACTAGAGTTCGTCTGTGAACATCCCGAACTCGATGTTTACTATGGCTCGCCCGCCGAGGTGGTTGCGACCCTTCGCTCGATCGCAAGCCGGGACCTCGACGCCTCCCAGCTTCTCTTCTGTGATGACGTTGAGAGTCTTCCGGTCTGGCAAAGACCCGCGACCGCAAGCGACGCCCGTGACCTTGTGGCCCTCGCAAACCACATGGCCCTACCGATATCGGAACGCACGGCACATCGAATCCTCGCGGGTGAACTTGGTCCGCTTGACACTGTCATGTCACAAGCTGTCCACGAGGAAGAGGATGACCCGGTGCCGCCCAGGCCGGACATCTACCGAGACCGCCGTGGGCTGAAGATCCACCACACTGACCTCGCACGATTCAAGCACGATTGTGCCCGGGCCTTTGACGACCTCGCCGAACGCTACTACGTACACCTGAAAGGCGAACCAAAGGTCAGCGTTACCCGGGATGGTCTACGTGTCAGATTCGACGTAGAGAAGGACGAGTAAACCACCATTTCCTGCAACTACCTTGCGGTATACTTGTGTATGATTGTCTACTGTCGCACCTCTATTTGATGCACCGACGAAGCCCCCGTGCAAAGCCGCACGGCACCGAAGCAGAGATCCAGCAACGCAGGGAGTACCTAAGTGGAAGTCCTCAGAGTATCGAGCAAGTCAAACCCCAACTCCGTAGCCGGCGCGCTTGCGGGCGTTGTTCGCGAACAGGGTGCCGTTGAAATTCAGACCGTCGGTGCCGGGGCACTCAACCAGGCGATCAAGGCGATCGCCATTGCGCGCGGCTTCATAGCACCGTCTGGGATGGAGCTCACTTGTGTGCCAGCGTTCGCCGAGATCATCATCAACGGCGAGGAACGCACCGCGATCCGCCTCCTCGTCGAGCCGCGCGATATGCGACGGTGACTCGATCACCCATGGGGGCTGACGTGCGCATCGACCTCCATGTGCACACGACCGCATCCGACGGGACTCTCACGCCGTCCGAGACAGTCGCTCTTGCCGCAGCCAAAGGCCTCGATGCGATCGCGATCACCGATCATGACTCGGTGGAGGGTGTGGAAGAAGCTCTCTCGGCCGCCGAGTCGACCGAACACGCTCCGATCGTGATACCTGGTGTGGAACTCTCGTCTGTGCACGACGATCGCGACGTACACATACTCGGCTACTTCGTTGACCACACTAACCCAGCGTTCCTCAATCAACTCGAAGACCTCCGCCAGGCCCGTTTGGGCCGTGCCGAAACCATTGTCACCGCGCTGTCTAACGCGGGATACGCTATCGACCTTCCGCACGTGCTCGCGCTCTCGTCCGGCGGGGCGGTCGGCCGTTCACACGTCGCCCGCGCCCTCGTCGAACAAGGCATGGTCACTAATGTGACCGAGGCCTTCAGGAACCTTCTGGGAAGGAAAAAACCATTCTACGTGCCCAAGGATGTCCGTACACCCGCGGAAGCGGTCAAGCTCATACGGGAAGCTGGCGGCGTCGCGGTGCTCGCTCATCCGGGAGTCACCGGATGTGAGCACCTCGCCAGGTGCTTCATCTCATCGGGTCTCGAGGGCATCGAAGCGTACCACTCCGAGCACGATGATGTGACTTCACAGAGGTGCGCATCACTCGCGAATGAACTCGGTCTCATAGTCACGGGCGGATCCGACTTCCACGGTTTGGACTCACCAAACGATGACATTGGCGGAACCGCCGTGCCACCTGGAGTCCTCTTCGAGCTCTACCGGCGTGCAGGCAGGCCGCTGCCGCCCCTCTGAACTCCCGGCGACTTGTTTGCGTGCTACACTGTGCCGGCTATGGAGACCTTTTTAATCCGTACCTTCGGGTGCCAGATGAATAAGCACGACTCAGAACGCGTCGCTGGCATGCTTACCGCCACTGGGATGAGCCTCGCCCGGGAACCTGACGAGGCGGACCTGATCGTGTTCATGACGTGTTGCGTCCGGGACAACGCGGACCAGCGCCTCTATGGACAGGTCGCTTCGCTCAAGAGCTCAAAATCAGCCCGCCCCGGACAACTGATCGCGGTGGGCGGGTGTATTGGCCAGCGCGACGGAAAGACCCTCGTTGATCAGTTGCCGCACGTGGACATCGTCTTCGGGACGCACAACATCGCCCGGCTGCCCGCACTCATCGAGAGTTCTCGCGCCGCACTGGGACCGGCGGTCGAGATTGCTGATTCGAGCGACGGCGCCACCTTCGACCTGCCGTCGAGGCGTGAGCATCCGTGGCGCGCGTGGGTGCCGATCACGGTTGGCTGTGACAACTTCTGCAGCTACTGCGTCGTTCCGTACGTCCGAGGCCGCGAGCGCTCGCGTACCCTGGAAGAAATCGTCGCTGAGTGCGAGGTGCTCGTAGCCAATGGCGTGAGCGTGGTAACCCTGCTCGGCCAGAACGTCAACTCCTACGGGCGCGACGTGTACGGACGCCCCCGGTTTGCCGACGCGCTCCGAGCTGTCGCGGACACCGGCGTCCGCCGAATCCATTTTGCTACCAGTCATCCCAAGGATCTGTCTGACGAAACCATTGCCGCGATGGCCGAGACACCCGCGGTCGCGCGCTACCTCCACCTCCCTGTCCAGTCCGGTTCTGACAGGGTACTTTCGGCGATGAACCGCCACTACACCGCAGTGGAGTACGTCGATCTCACCGAGCGGCTCAGGGCCGCCATGCCCGATCTTGCGCTCTCCACCGATATTATCGTTGGCTTTCCCGGAGAGAGCGATGAGGACTTCGAGATGACGATGGATCTTCTCGACCGCGTGGGCTTCGACCAGGCGTTTACCTTCATATTTTCGCCGCGCGAGGGAACTCCCGCGGCCACGATGCCCGGTCAGTTGCCACGCGAAATTACCCAACCCAGATTCGAACGGCTCGTTTCCGCGATCCACACTTCCGTGCAGGCGAAGAACCGCGCACTCCTGGGAACGGAACACGAGGTCTTGTTCGATGGCGCCTCGAAGCGCGACGAGACCATGCTCACAGGCCGCACTGCGGGCAACAAGGTGGTTCACGTGCCGCTGCCCGAGGGAGCCGCGGCATCGGATTTCGCTGGCCGATTCTTTCAGGTACACATTGACGAAGCGCAGACATGGTTCCTGGGCGGGTACATCAAGACTGTATAGGCCCAATTGGCTGGCGCCGTAGCGCGCCACAAATGCGGGGGTGATCGATTACGGGCGCAGCAGTCTTGGGAATCATCGCGCCTCATCCACCAATAATGGTCGAGAGCGTTGGCGGACCTGATTCCGCGCAAACCGGGCGCTCAATCGTGGCGATGCGTCGGGCCGGTGACGCGCTCGAAAGATTTGCTCCGCAAACGGTGGTCGTCATGTCACCGCACGCTCCTTCACTTCCTGCCTCGTTCCTCGTCGACACGGCCCCACGCTATTCGGGAGGACTCGAGCGCTTTGGGGCATCCGACCCGCACCTTCTCTACCAAGGTGACACCGCGTTTGCGTCGGGACTGCTCCGTCAGCTTGCCCGTGACGGTATCCCTGCGCTTGACCGCGCCAACGCAGCGCCTCTGGCCTCGGGGCTTCTGGACCATGGTGTAGTCGTTCCGATGAGCTTTCTCGATCCAGCCGGGCGCTGGCCCATCGTCTGCATATCCGTATCGGGACTCTGCCTCGAGGCGCATCGGTCGCTCGGCAGAGCCGTCGCAGAGGTTTCGCGCGCGCTCGAGCGCCGTATCGCATTCATCGCAAGCGGCGACCTCAGTCATCGGCTCTCGCCGGATGCTCCGGGAGGATTCGCCCCTGGGGCGGAGCACTTCGACCGAACCATTGTCGACCTTGTCTCGCGCGGACAGCTCGGCGCACTTGCGCAGGTGGACGCGAATCTGACCGAGAAGGCAGGGGAGTGCGGGCTTCGCTCCTTCGTCACACTCTCAGGTGTCATCGAGCGCCCGCGCGCGAGGGTTCTCGCGTACGAAGCTCCGTGGGGAGTCGGCTACCTTACGGCCCTGTGCGCGGACGCTGCCACGTATGACCGTCTTAATCTCGGTACCCCGGAAGACGGTGTCAAGCACGGTACCGCCGACTCTCCCGGAGAACATGAGATCGTCTCGCTCGCTCGCGCTGCGATCGAGACGTACGTCCGCACCGGCGCGCACCTCGATCCGGCACCTGTTGGCGGCATAGTGTTACCGTCGCGAGCTGGAGTGTTCGTCTCGCTTTACGCGCACGGGATGTTGCGAGGGTGCATCGGTACGGTCGCTCCTGTCGCCTCCACGCTCGCCGAGGAGATCGTGGCGCACGCGATCCTCGCAGCGACGGCAGATCCCCGTTTCCCCGCAGTCACCGCAGAAGAGCTCTCGGAACTCGAGATCACCGTCGACGTGATACGATCGATCGAACCCTGCGACGCTGACGATCTCGACCCGTCACGGTATGGCGTGATCGTCTCGGCGGGTAATCGCCGAGGAGTCCTCCTGCCCGCGCTACCCGGAATCGATACAGCGGATCAACAGGTAGCCATCGCACGCCGCAAAGCGGGCATCCCTCCCGGTGAGCGGGTTGATTTCCGCCGGTTCAAAGTTGATCGTCATGCCTGAGGTCGTCGCGATCGTGGGGCCCACCGCTTCTGGAAAGACCGCCATCGCACAGAGCCTCGCCGAGATACTCCCTCGCAGCGGAGAGATCATTTCCGCCGACTCCATGCAGATCTATCGCGGCATGAACATCGGCACCGCGAAACCCTCACCCGCTGAGCGGACGGTTCCATACCACTGCATCGATCTGGTCGATCCCGGAGAGCCGTACTCCGCAGCGCTGTTCCAGCGTGCCGCTCGTGAAGCGATCGCGCGCACGCTTTCGGCTGGCCACACGCCGATCGTAGCGGGCGGAACCGGGTTGTACGTCCGTGCCGCCCTCGATGACTGGGAGTTCCCGACCGGCGAGCAAGGCGCTCCCGTTCGTGTCGATCTCGAGCAGGAGGCCGCCTCAGCGGGAGCTCACGCGATGCATGAACGTCTCCGATCACTCGATCCCGCTTCCGCCGCGCTCATCCACCCAAACAACCTCCGCCGCACCATCCGCGCACTGGAAATGGCCGCCGCCGGTGACTCGTACGAGGATCAAGCCTCTGGATTTTCCAAACGAAGGAGCGTCTACGACACCGTGTTCATCGGCTTGCATGTCCAACGAGAGGCGCTCTATGAGCGAATCGAGCTGCGGGTTGACGCTATGATGGCCGGAGGGCTTCTCGATGAAGTTCGCACGCTTCTCGAAGCTGGCCTGAGAGAAGGCCTCACCGCGCCATATGCGATCGGATACAAGGAACTTGTTCAAGTGGTCGAAGGTGTCTCCGATCTCACTGTCGCGGTTGACCAGATCAAGCAGGCCACTCGGCGGTACGCCAAGCGCCAGATGACCTGGTTGCGGGGTGACCCGCGAATTCGCTGGATCGACGTGACCGAATCGTCACCTGAAGACTCCATCGCCACCATTGTCGACCTGGTAGAATCCCACTCACCCCGATAAGAGACCGCCACGCGTGCCAAGAGCATGCGACCGCGACGAGGATAACCTCGGCAGACGTATCAAAGGAGCTTCTGTGGAACTCACGTTCACTAAGATGCACGGTCTGGGAAACGACTTCATTGTGATCGAAGATCTCGACGACTCAATCGACCTTGCGCCCGAAGCGGTGGAGTACTTCTGTGACCGCAACTTCGGAGTGGGTGCCGACGGTCTCATTCTCGTCAGGCCAGCGGCTGTCGCCGGGGCCGACTACTTCATGCTCTACTACAACGCCGACGGAACAACTGCCGAGATGTGCGGCAACGGTATCCGCTGCTTCGCAAAATATCTCGTCGACAGCGGCCTGATCGACGAAGCCGCAGAAACGGTGCGGGTGCAGACACTCGGCGGCGTCAGGCCCATCACGATCACACGCGCGCCGGACGGCACGATGGACGCCGCGACGGTCGATATGGGGCAACCAGTACTCTCACCACCGCTCATACCGGCGGTGTTCGACGGTGAGACCGCAGTCGGACGCGTACTCGAGACCGACGCTGGCGCGTTTGCGATCACCGCTGTGTCCATGGGAAACCCGCACGCCGTTGTGTGGGTAGATGATGCGGATAGCGCACCTGTCACGACCGCGGGACCGCTGATCGAGACCCATCCCGCGTTTCCCGCAAAAGTAAATGTGGAGTTCGCTCAGGTCGTCTCGGACACCCACATCAGACTCCGGGTATGGGAGCGCGGAGTAGGGGAGACGCTCGCGTGCGGGACCGGCGCGTGCGCGACGCTCGTTGCCGCCGTCCTAGAAGGCAAGACAAGCCGAGAGGCGACGATCGAGCTTCCTGGAGGCGAGTTGGATATCCGCTGGGACACGGACGGTCCCGTCTACATGACAGGTTCCGCCGCCTCCGTGTACACGGGAACCCTACAGATCGCCGAGGAGTGCGAGTGCCCCTAGCGCTGTTAGGGTGGGCACCCGTCGCGATATCGTGTTACCAGACAGCTGATCCGCACGAACTCTACTGGTTTGCTACCATGTCTCAACGGCGCTCACGCCGACCGCATGTTATGTCTCGCCAACGGATCGAAGTTCATGAAAGGGATGGACGAGAGTGAGAACAGCCCGCCGTATCGACAACCTGCCTCCGTACCTTTTCGCCGAGATCGATCGTAAGAGGGAAGCAAAGCAAGCTCAGGGTATAGACGTTATTTCGCTCGGGATCGGTGATCCGGACACGCCCACTCCCGACAGGATCGTCGATGCTATGGCCGAAGCGATCCGAAACCCGGCAAACCATCAGTACCCCAGCTACTTCGGTGCAAAGCGATACCGCGACGCATGCGCTGAGTGGATGAATCGCCGCTTCAGCGTCACTGTCGATCCAAGCGACGAAGTCGTCGCTCTCATCGGCAGCAAGGAGGGTATCGCTCACGTCTTCCTCGCGTTCGTCGACCCCGGCGATGTCACGCTCGTTCCGGGAGCAGGCTACCCTGTCTACCACACCGGGGGAATCCTGTGCGGTGGAGAAAGCTACTTCATGCCAATGACGGAGGAGGGCGGCTTCCTCGCCGACTTCGAGTCCACGCCCGCTGACGTTTTGGCCCGGGCAAAGATGATGTTCCTTTCGTATCCAAACAACCCCACTTCGGCAATTGCTACCGACGAGTACTTCGACAAGGCGATAGCCTTCGCAAACGAGCACGACCTGCTGATCATTCATGACAACGCGTACTCCGAGATTGGCTTTGACGGTTACCGTCCGCCGAGTTTCCTCGAAAGACCCGGCGCCAAAGATGTCGCAATCGAGTTCTTCAGCTGTTCAAAGTCGTACAACATGACAGGCTGGCGAGTGGCCTTCGCCGCAGGCAATGCGGCCGCAATAAAGGCACTCGGTACCGTTAAGTCAAACATCGATTCAGGTGTGTTCACCGCGGTGCAGGACGCGGCGATCGAGGCGATGCTAGGAGTCCAGGACGATGTCTTCGAGCTGTCCGCGATGTATCAGCGTCGGCGCGACCTTGTGATGCCCGCGCTCGCCAAGATCGGACTGCGTGCCGCGACGCCTCAGGGCACGATCTACATCTGGGCACGCGTCCCCGACGGATTCACCTCGGCAGGATTCGCCGAGAAGATCCTCGAAGAGGCGAGCGTCATAGTGGCCCCAGGAAACGCGTACGGGCCGAGCGGAGAGGGCTTCATCCGGATATCACTCTCAACGCCGGATGACCGCCTCGAAGAGGCCATCGCGCGGATAGAGGCGACACTCTGATAATGGCGCCGCGATGAGTGGGCGAGGGCGTTTGCCCGAGTGGGAGCGCGACGACGCTCGTCCGCGTGCTGTGCTCGTCGGCGTGGATCGTGGGAGCGGCGAGTGGCCGCTTGAGGAATCGCTCGAAGAGCTGCGACGACTCGCCGAGACGGCCGGTCTCGATGTTTCGGGAACCACCACTCAGCGTCTCGACAAGGTCAATCCGAGAACGTTCATCGGATCGGGCAAGGCAAAAGAGATCGCAGAACTCGCAGCACGCGTCGACGCCGCAACCGTCGTGTTCGACGATGACCTCACCCCGCGCCAACAGGCAAACCTCGAAACCATGATCCCGGATACTCGGATCGTCGACCGAACCGCGCTCATTCTCGAAATCTTCGCACTTCATGCGGTCAGCCGTGAGGGTAAACTTCAGGTCGAGCTCGCGCAACTCGAGTACCTCCTGCCAAGGTTGAGGGGCATGTGGGGACACCTCGAGCGCGAACGTCTCGGCGGGGGCCGCGGAGCGAGGTTCGGGGCGGGCGAATCTCAGCTCGAAACCGACCGTCGGCTCGCTCGCAAGCGAATCTCTGTCCTCAAGAAGGAACTCCGCCACGTCGCTTCGGCCCGTCAAACCCAAAGAAAGGCGCGGGCGGAAAGCGGGGTTTTCCGTGTCGCACTCATCGGATACACCAACGCCGGCAAGTCGAGTCTCCTCAACTGTCTCACCGGCGCCGACGTACTCGCGTACGACATGCTTTTCGCAACCCTTGATTCGACGACCCGCAAAGTGAACTTGCCCGACGGGCGCGAGATGACACTTACCGACACGGTCGGCTTCATCAATAAACTTCCGCACGGACTCGTTGAAGCGTTCAAGTCCACTCTCGACGAGGTGGTACAAGCCGATCTGCTCCTGCATGTTGTCGACGCCAGTCACCCGCAGGCCGTCCCCCAGATGGCCGCGGTCGACCGGGTGCTCGGCGAAGTCGGTGCGACGGGCATTCCCACGCTGCTTGTGTTCAACAAAGCCGATCTCATCGGCCCTGAGGATCGTGCTCGAATCGCGATGCGCCATCAAGACGCGGTCGTGGTCTCAGCGCAATCCGGCGAGGGCACACCCGCTCTTATGGAGCGTATCGCCCTCGAGGCGACGCGCGATTCGGCCACGCTCACTCTCATGGTTCCGTTCGCTCGCGGCGACCTGGTGCGACTACTTCATGATCGCGCGCACGTGGTGAGCGAGCATCACACCGCTGAAGGGACACTCCTTGTTGCCCGGGTTTCACCCAATCTAGCCCAGCGGTTTGCTGACTTCGTTGTGAGTGAGGCCGATACTCGTGCCCGTTCAGATCTTGCGGAACAGGGCAATCACTTTGCCGAGGATCGTCACGTCACGTGAGTAGATAGCCTCGAGCGCGCTATTCTCAGGCTGCAAGCGAATGCTGTCCGCCTCGCGGAAGAACCGCTTGACCGTGGCCTCATCGCCGAGCATAGCCACGACGATGTCTCCATTGTCAGCGTGCGACTGCTGACGCACAACCACGAAGTCCCCGTCGAGGATACCAGCCTCCACCATAGAGTCACCCCGTACGCGAAGAATGAACGTCGCCTCGTCGGTCAGCTCGACCGGTAGCGTCATAGTCGTTTCGATGTTCTCAGCGGCGAGAATTGGCTCGCCAGCGGCGACGTGACCAACGAGCGGGACCGCGCGCGCGCGCCCGTAATCGATGCCACGATCACCGTCGCGATAGTCGAAGACCTCAAGCGCTCGAGGCTTGGACGGATCACGCCTGATTAATCCTTTGGCCTCGAGTGCCGCAAGGTGCGAGTGAACCGTGGATGAAGACGAAAGTCCCACAGCTTCGCCGATCTCGCGAACCGATGGGGGAAAGCCTCTGCGGTGAAGCTCAGCTCTGATGAAATCAAGTATTTGCTGCTGACGTGCGGTTATCTCGCGCTTGTACGACATCAGGTCCCCCTTTGGCACGAATACACGTTCGATGGGAGTGTAGCGCACCTGAAAACACACCGCAAACACGCGTTCGATTGCCACTTGCACCCGAACATGTGTTTGGTATACTGAGACACGAACACATGTTCGCTTCAGTGAATGTCAGAGCGTGAGCATATGGTCACACTGACGAATCGGATGAAGGGTGAGGAGATTGTGATGGGCCAATATTCGTGTGCCAGATCTCACTATGACAAGGACGTCCAGACCACACGCGGCTTACCTGATTCCAGGAGGCGCACTGTGGTTCGGCGAGACTCCGCCGTCAGAGGATTCACCATTGCTGGGGCACATCCGGTCGAGTGGATTGTCGCCATCACGGTAGTACTTACTCTTGCCTTGGCCTCAGTGTGGTGGTCAATCGGACCGGATCCGGACTTGACTACCGGAAATTCACAAGCCATTGCCACGAGATGATGCTCCTGACCGCGCCCTACCGGTACCATCGTATCCGCGATCAGCGCTTGTCGGCTCAAAAACACCAATTGTAACCCCATATATTGTGTGCTAATCTCACCATTAGCCAAGATGTAGGGGTGAGATTATGCGGTGCGCCTTCTGCGGACACGATGAGACCAAGGTCATCGACTCACGTGTGTCAGAGTCTCAAGATGCGATCCGCCGTCGCCGAGAGTGCCTCTCGTGTCAGAAGCGTTTCACCACCTATGAGCGGCGGGAAGAGATGCCGCTCATGGTGATCAAGCGTGATGACGCACGAGAACCGTTCGACCGTGGCAAGCTCCTCAGGGGACTCGTTGTCGCCACGGCGAAGCGTGACGTATCCGCAGAACGGCTTGAGGCGCTCATAGACGATATCGTCGCCGAACTCCACAACGAGTTCCGTTACGAGATTGAGTCTCGGGTTCTCGGCGACATGGTGCTAGACCGGCTCAGGGGGCTTGACAAGGTGGCATACGTGCGTTTTGCCTCTGTCTACAAATCGTTTGAGGACGTCGACGAGTTCACCGCGGAACTGCGCGGCCTCAAACGGCACTGACAAGCGCCGTGCACACTACGACAGGAACGGCATTATCACACTTCCGCCCCGGTCGGGTTCTCACGTGCTCGCATCACCTGATAACAGCCACGAGAGGGGCGTGAAATCCGATGGATCTTGCTGTCAAGCGGCTCGACACGGGACTTCCCCTTCCGCGTTACGCTCATGTGGGTGACGCAGGGCTCGATCTGCACTCGGCCGTCTCCATGACACTGCATCCATTTGAGCGCCGACTCGTGCCAACCGGCATCGCCATCGCGATCCCTGAAGGATTCGCGGGTTTTGTCCAGCCCCGCAGCGGACTTGCGATACGCGAGGGACTGTCGCTCGTCAACGCTCCTGGACTGATCGACAGTCACTACCGCGGCGAGATCAAGGTCATCTGCATCAACCTTGACCCGGAAACCCCGATCGTGATCAAGCGAGGGGACAAGATCGCCCAGCTCGTCGTACAGCCGGTCGTCTCGGCGAACGTGATCGAATCCACGCAACTTGAAGAGACTGAGCGAGGTGAGAGTGGATTTGGCAGCACTGGAGTCTGAACGCCCGCGCATCAGAGTGGCGGCGCTCATCACCATCGACGACCGCGTAGTACTCGTACGTCACAGGAAAGATGATGCCGCCTACCACCTGCTTCCTGGCGGGGGAGTCGAGCACCGTGAGACGCTTGCGCAAGCCCTCGCGAGGGAGGTCGCCGAGGAGACCGGGCTTGGCATTGTGGTGGGACGGCCGTTGCTCATCAGCGACACCATAGCCCCCGATGGATCCCGGCACACCGTCAACATCATCTTTGACGCGGCGGTGACGCACGGATCGCTAGCCGATCCTGCTGGTGATCCCCGCATCGAAGCGGTCGAACTTGTCGACAGCGAGTCTCTCAGCACACTCGATCTGCGCCCGCCGATCGCTGGCGCCCTCGTTCGCGCACTCGCATCACGACCAACGTTTGCGGCGGAGTATCTTGGCGCACCCTACTCGTCGAAGTGAACATACTCGCATCGCGATGTTACATAAGACCTGTTCTGTGCAGATGCATGCTCCAGAAAGGGGGGACGCCAGCTTGTGAGAGCCCGATGAGCCGACACGCTCGGCACTAAGGATCGCCTGAAACCACCGACAAACTGAAAGGAATGAGATGGAACGGCTTTTCAGGTTCTCCGAGCGCGGCACCGATCTCAAGACCGAGATCATCGCCGGGTTCACGACGTTCATGACAATGGCATACATCATCTTCGTGAATCCGGGGATTCTCTCGGCCGCCGGAGTGCCCTTCGCCGGCGCAGCCACCGCGACAGCACTTGGTGCGGCCTTGATGTGTGTCTGCATGGGCTTCATCACCAACCGGCCTTTCGCACTTGCATCGGGCATGGGTCTCAACGCTGTGCTGACCTTCTCGGTCATTGGGTTCCAGCAAGCCAACGTGCCCTGGCAGGTCGGCATGGCAGTGATCTTCGTCCAAGGACTCATCATCCTCGTGCTCGTGCTTACCGGGCTCAGGGAAGCGGTCATGAACGCCATCCCGCTTGACCTCAAACGTGCCATCGGCGTCGGAATCGGCCTGTTTATCACGCTCATTGGATTGAACCAGGGCGGGATCATCAGGCCCGCACCGATCACCCTCGTTGAGCTTGGCGATTTCACTCAGCCCTACGTGTGGGTAACCCTCATCGGCCTGCTCGCGATCACGCTGTTCATGGCGCTCAAGATCAAAGGTGACATCTTGTGGGGGATACTCGCGGCCACAGCCTTCGCACTCGTCCTCGGCGTGACGCAGTTGCCCTCCAAGGTCTTCGCGGCACCCGACTTCTCGACGTTCTTCGCGCCATTTGCCCAGGTAGATGGAGGCATCGCGATTCTGCAGATTTTCACCCCGGCACTTCTGCTCGCGATATTCGCTATCATGCTCACCGACTTCTTCGACACGATGGGTACCGTGGTCGCTGTTGGCGAGCAGGCCGGCTTCGTTGAGCCAGACGGAAAGGTCCCTGGAATTCGCAACATTCTGCTCGTTGACTCGGCCGCGGCCTCAGTGGGCGGCTTGTTCGGCGCCAGCTCTATCACCACCTACATCGAGTCTGCTTCCGGCGTTGCCGAAGGTGGCCGCAGTGGATTCACGCCCGTAGTGACGGGTGCCCTCTTCGCGATAGCGGCGTTCTTCGCACCCGTCATCGGAATGGTAGGAGGAGGATTCACGATCCCCAACGCTGAACAGTATGCGGCGATGGCAGGGAGCGGCTTCGTGCCCCCTGACGGCGACTTCTACGTCTATCCAATCACAGCGGGTGCCCTGATAATCGTTGGATTCCTCATGATGCGAACCGTCCGCGAGATCCCGTGGACCGATTTCGAGGAGGCATTTCCCGCGTTCCTGACGATCGTCGGTATCCCGCTCACGTACAACATCAGCTACGGTATCGGATTTGGTTTCATCAGCTACGTCGTGATCAAGCTGCTCCACGGCAAAGCCCGTGAGGTCCACTGGCTGATGTACTTTGTGAGCGTGGCGTTCACAATCACGTTCCTCATGCCAGTCATTTCAACGCTGATCGGCTGAGGGAAAGACACCGCTCACGGCAAAGCGTGTCTCGCAGGACAGGCCCCTGATCGCAATCGCGCGGTCGGGGCCTGTCCCGTCGCGCGGCCGTTCCTGTCAGCGGTTTCGTTCTGCCTCGTATGTCTGATAATGTATCTTATGTTACGTCACGAACGGTTAGCGCAATTCCCCAATCACCGGAGATACCGCTCCTCAAACGTAGAGCGCGTCATCTCATCGAGGTCCTCCTGCACCCGTTCAAGAGCGGCGAGCGCCTCTTCTCGCGTGGCATAGCGCCCTGCCACGTGCACGACATCCTCATTGTCCATTTCAACAGCTTCCAGCAGCCACTCCTCGTCCGCACCGAGTTCTGGCGGTGGAGGCTTACGGTACAAGATGTCGTCGTGCCACTCGAAATCCAGACCTGTCGGCGCTTCGATGAGGGTAAGACGGAGTCGAAAGAAGTCAGCTGCCTGACCAATGATCCGAGTCAACACGTCCTCCTCTATTTGATCTCGTGAAATCCGCAGGTCACGCGTAGCCAGCCGGTGACTCGCTCAGCGACCTACCGGACCTCGGTGTACTGTTCACTTGCCGAGACGTACCCTTCGACCCCGTTCCGGTCTCGCACGCGATGCCAACCGTCGGCTGTACCGAGGTGCTCCAGCTCCGTCCCGCGGCTTAGCCCCCCAATGAGCTCGCCTTCCCGCGATGGCTGCCGACGGAAGTTGAGCCCCTCTATGAGGACAACCACACTTTTCCCTGACGCATCCGGGGTCGGCGGTGAGGCCTGTGCGCCGTCACCGCCATCTTCGCCGGCCTGTGCGCCATCACCATCGGCCTCGGCAGGAGCCGCCGTTTCCGTCGTCTCGCCACCTTCGGGGCCAGCATCCCTGGCCTCGCGATACTCACCCCACCAGTTCCACGCAAGCGAGGCGATGATGAGCATGCCGATCAGACCGAGTACCGTGCGAACCGGTCGTGACACGTCTGTCATATGTACAACCCTCCGCCGTACACCGACGCCTCGTCGAGATCATAGCGTTCACACGCATCCCGAACATACCCATCAGCAGCGGAGAACACTCTCTCAAGCCTATCTAGGTCGATCCGCGCGAGAGCATCGAACACCACCTCCGGATCGTCTGACTCCCCTACCCTTCCGGCCTCCTCGGCCACAACGAACGCCGCGTCGGCCAGGCCCTCAGCGGCTCGCCAGAGCGGTTGAGGAAGTGGCATCGTGTCAAGCTCATCGGCGGCCAGCCTCATCCGGTTTGCGGTCTCAACGAGCACCCTGCGGTCTTCAGACTCCGGATGCGTGGCAAAGTAGGTAAACCGGGCGTCATCTTCATCGGCGAGGTGCCGGACAACCGCTTCAAGTGTGCGGCGGCTCGCATGAACGCCTTCCCTGCGCCCGACGACCTTCACAAGCTGGTTGCGAACGATGTTACGCCAGCTAAGCCATACGGCGAAGGTGAATGCGACGAGCAGAGTCGCGGCAGAAGCCGCGGCCGCAACCCAAGCCCACGTGGGCGCTGAAGACACATCGAGCACTTTGTCCGATCCCATCGCCGCGTTTAAGCGCCATCACTAGCAACCGTCACCACGCTGGTCGAGCACCCGTATCGACTTTCCGGAACTCCGCTCGATCGAGCCTGGCTCTACGAGGGTGACTTTCACATGAAGCCCGAGCACGTTGTGAAGGCGTTCGGCCACGTTCTTCGAGAAAGCGACCATATCAGCCATGATATCCGAAAACACCTCGTCGGCCACTTCTACACGTACCTCAAGGTCGTCGAGACCATGCTTACGGTCGACCACGATGAGGTAGTGCGGACGCACCCCCTCGATCTGGTAGAGCACGTCTTCGACCTGGCTCGGAAAAACGTTCACACCTCTGATGATGAGCATGTCGTCGGTTCTCTCGCGCACCTTGCGCATACGCGCGGAAGTCCTGCCGCACGCGCAAGGCGTCCGGTCGATCACGGTGAGATCGTGTGTACGGAACCTGAGAACCGGGAACGCCTCCTTAGTGAGCGAGGTGAGCACGAGTTCTCCCTCCTCCCCGTCGGGCAGAGGCTCTCCAGTCGCCGGATCGACCACTTCTGCCAGGAAATGGTCTTCTGCGATATGGAGACCGACCCGGAACTCGCACTCACCAGAGACACCGGGTCCCATCACCTCGGATAGCCCGTAGTTGTCGGTGGCGACGACACCAAGTCGCCGCTCGATCTCGTCCCGGACCGCTTCCGAGCACGGTTCAGCCCCGAACAGCCCGAGGCGAAGCGGGAGCGATGGCACATCTATGCCCATTTTCTCCGCGACTTCAGCGATGTAGAGAGCGTAGCTCGGCGTGGAGACGAGGACCGTCGTGCCAAAGTCAGCCATCATCATGAGATGACGTTCGGTGTTGCCCGCGCTCGCCGGGATGACCGTGGCTCCGGCACGCTCGATGCCGTAGTGCATGCCAAACCCACCGGTGAACATCCCGTACCCGAAGGCCATCTGAACGAGGTCGGTATGCACGACACCCGCCGCGGTCGCCACTCGGGCGGTGAGCTCGGTCCACGTGGCGATATCGCCTTTCGTGTAGCCGACCACGATCGGCTTTCCGGTGGTGCCAGATGATGAGTGAATGCGAACCACCTGATCGAGCGGAACCGCGAACAACCCGAATGGGTAGGTGTCGCGCAGGGCCGTCTTGTCGGTGAATGGCAACGTGCGCACGTCTGCAAGTTCGCGAATGTCTCGTGGACGCACACCGGCGCGTTCGAGAGCATGACGGTAGTACGGCACGCGCTCGAATACCCACGCGACGGTCGAACGCACCCTCCTTAACTGCAGGGCCTCAAGCGACGCGCGGTCGATCGACTCGTACTCGGGGTTCCAGATCATCGCTCGCCACTCCCCTTCCCGCTCCAAGCGCCCAGGTAGATGAGGCGCACATCATCGTCAGCGAGCAACCGATCCGCGGTGCCCTCAAGCGCGATACTCCCGGTGCGCATCACGTAGCCCCTATCAGCATGCTTCAGTGCGAGGCGGGCATCTTGCTCGACAAGGAGTATGGTGAGCCCGTCAGCCCTGAGCCGCTCCAGCGCTTCGAATATCTCGGCAATCACCCGAGGCGCGAGTCCGAGAGACGGCTCGTCTAGCAGAAGCACGCGCGGGCGGCTCATGAGACCCCGTGCGATAGCTAACATCTGCTGCTCGCCGCCGGACAGAGTCGCCGCTGTCTGGTCTTTGCGCTCACCTAGCACGGGAAACAGATCGAAGACGTGTGTGCGCTCCGCCAAGAACTCATCGGCGGAGTTGATGTGCGCCCCGAGCCGCAGGTTCTCATCGACCGTCATCGGCGCGAAGAGCATCCGCCCCTCGGGCACCAGCGAGATGCCCTTTCGCAGCGCACGCTCGGGCGAAATTCGCGTGATGTCCTCGCCAAAGAAGTGAACGGAGCCGCCGCTTAGATGAACGAGGCCGACGATCGCTTTGAGTAGAGTCGACTTGCCCGCGCCATTGGCGCCGATGAGCGTCACGAGCTCACCTTGCGCCACATGCAGATCGACTCCTCGCAACACGTCAACCCTGCCGTAGCCAGCGTTAAGACCTCGGACATCGAGAGGATGTGCGCCCGCCTCAGACCTCATCGGTGTCCTCCTCGCCAAGATACGCCGCTATGACGAGCGGGTCTTTCTGAATGAGTCGCGGCGGACCTTCGGCGATCTTGCTTCCTCGGTCAAGAACGACAATCTCGTCAGAGACCTCCATCACGAGCCCCATGTCGTGCTCGACCACGACGATCGTCGTACCTTGATCGCGGATGCGGTAGAGCGCTTCGGCGAGCGCGGTCGTCTCGGCGGTGTTGAGCCCGGCGGCTGGCTCGTCGAGCAGAAGCAATCGCGGACGTGTGGCAAGCGCGCGTGCAATCTCAACCAGACGCCTGAGGCCGTGAGGCATGTCCGCTGCGAGAGCGGTGGTCCATGAAGCCAGGCCGACGAGACGTAGCAGGCGCTCCGCTTCGGCGGTCACCTCTCGCTCCTCTCGCACGGTCCACGAAAGCCGGAGCGCCGCCGCGAGAAACCCCGTCTTCGTGACGGCGTACGCCCCCGTCTTGACGTTGTCCAGCGCACTCATGTCCTCAAACAGCCGAGTGTTCTGAAACGTCCGCGCTACTCCCCGCCGCACGATTCGATACGCGCGCTCTTCCGTGATCTCTGAACCCTCAAAGAGAACACGGCCTTCATCGGGATGATCAAACGCGGTGATGACGTTGAACAACGTCGTCTTGCCGGCGCCGTTGGGGCCGATGATGGCTTTGATCTGTCCATCGTGTACGTCGAATGACACGTTATCGACGGCGGTGAGTCCACCAAACCTGCGTGTCACTCCCCTAACCTGCAAGACGCTCACGATGCCGCACCCCGCTTGCCGGTGTATTTGCGGATGAGCGCTCCGATACCGCCAGGCATGAACACCATGACCGCTATGATCGTCAGCCCGTAGATGTCCTCTTCCCACTTCTGGATGGTCTCCAGCGCGGTGCGAGAGATTCCCGGGACCACTGCATCGATGTACGGAATAAGTGACAGCACGACGGTGGAGATTACCGGACCAACAAGTGAGCCCGTTCCGCCAAGGACCGTCATCGCGACGAGCAGTACGGATACGTGCAGCGAGAACGTCGACGGGGAGACGAATCCGACGACATGTGCGTAGAGCGCTCCAGCAAGCCCGGCAAGCGCCGCTGAGATGACGAATACGCGAACCTTGACTCCGGTGATGTCGATCCCGCACGCGATGGCCCCGAGCTCCGAGCCATGAAGAGCGCGCATCGCTCGGCCAGCGCGTGAATTGACGAGGTTCGCGGCAAGGAGCAGCACGATTGCGGCTACCGCCCAGACGAGCCAGTACGCGTCTCGCGCCGAGTCGAACAGGAGCGGCCCAACAGCCGCGTGGGGAATCCCCGCGAGTCCATCAGGACCCCCAGTGATTCCACGCGCCTCGACAAAGGCTACCCGCATGATCTCCCCAAATCCGAGAGTGGCCATCGCGAGATAGTGTCCCTTGAGGCGAAGCGAGGGAATAGCGAGCAAGAATCCCCCAGTCGCGGTGAGCGCGACAGCGAGGGCAACCCCTCCCAGCCACGGCCAGCCGAGCTGCATGACCGCAAACGCGCACGTGTACGCGCCTATCCCGTAAAACGCCGCGTGCCCCAGCGATACTTGGCCCGCATAGCCAAAAAGAAGCGCCATCCCCGCGATGATGATGACGTTGACCCCGGTGAACGTGAACACGCGCAACACGTAACGCTCGGAGGTCAGCATGGGAAGCGCCGCTACGGCGGCGAACGCAAGTACGAGAAGCACGAGCCTGATGTCGATACGGGCACGCACGTCGCCCCTACACCTTCTCCCGGCTTGAACGTCCAAACAGTCCTTGCGGTCGCCAGAAGAGGACCGCGAGCAGGACCAGAAGTGAGATCGCGTCTTTGTATGTCGATGAGATGAACGCGATCGACATCGACTCAAGAAGGCCCAGAGTTATACCGCCCGCGACCGCCGCCACAGGATTGCCAAGCCCGCCGAGGATCGCCGCTGCGAACCCCTTGATGCCCACGCTCGGACCCACGTTGAATGCTGTCTGGGTGAGCGGAGTGACCGCAAGACCGGCGAGCGCGCCGAGTGCCGCGGCGAGAACGAAGCTCATTGTCACGATGCGACGGGTGTCGATACCTACGAGTCTGGCCGCGTCACGACTGACGGCGCACGCCCGCATGGCGCGGCCAAGGCCCGTGCGATTATAGAGGTACCACAATCCCGCCACAGCCATGACCGTCAGGCCAAGAATCCACAGGGATTGGATCTCAAGCATCGCACCAAATATGGAAACTGTTCCTGTGCCACTGAACGCCGGAAGGGCCTTCTCGAGCGGACCGAACAGGTGACGCGCGAAAGAGGAGAGCACCATCGAGCCGCCCACCGTGATAATGATGAGCGCGAGCGGATCTCCATCGGAGCGCGGTCTGATCGCCGTCAGTTCGAACAAGCCGCCAACAAGCGCGGTCGCGGCGACACCAAATACGGCGGCCAGCGGAAGCGGAAGGCCGAGGCCCGCGTAGGCCCATACCGACAACATCCCTCCGAGCATGTAGAACTCACCTTGCGCGAAGTTTATGACCCCGGTGGCCGCGTACACGATGGTAAAGCCGAGCGCCACGAGTGCATAGATGGCGCCGCTCTTCAAGCCCGCGAGTGCGAACTGCAGCAGCTCGACGTCTCCCACGCTGCTAGCGGCCCTTCTCGGCAGGTATCCACTCACCGTCGATGATGGTGTACATGGTCAGGGCATCCTCGGACATGCCGTTATGGTCCGTGGCCGAAAACGTGAACGTGCCGCCAATCGCCACAAGCCCGCTCGTGGCTTCAATTTCGTCCCGCAGCGCTTCAGGGGTGAGGTCTCCCGATACCCGGCGTGCTGCTTCGACCGTGATATGAAGGGCGTCGTAGGCGTGACCTGCGAAGATGTCGGGTTCCACACCCCATCGCGCAGTGAAGCGCTCTATGAACGCGGTCGCGACATTGTATGCTTCCGTGTCCTCACCGTACGTCTCGGGAGCCAGAATGTGACCCGCCGCGAACATAAAACCTTCAGCGGCCTCGCCCGATCCCTCGAGAAACTCTCGCCGCGCATTGCCAGGCGCACCGTAGAACGGGAGCGGGTCCGCCGCTCCGAGTGCCGCGTTGTTCTTCATGATGGTGGCCGCCTCTGCACCTGCGGACCACATGAGCACGGCATCCGGATCGGCAGCCCGTATCTTCGTCAGCTGGGAAGTCATAACGGTGTCACCCCGGTTGAACTGCTCCGTGGCAACAATCTCGATGCCAAAACGCTTCACGTTTGCTTCAGTCACACTCTGTCCATCAACACCGTATCCACCGGATTCGGAGATGAGCGCGAGGCGGGTGACGCCAGCCTCCTGTAGCGCACGCAAAGTGAATGGGACAACCACCCGGTTAGGCCACGGGGTCTGGAAGACCCACGGACTCAACTGGTCGGTGACCACAGAGCCGCCAGCCAAAGCTATCTGGGGCACCTCGGCGCGCTCAATCTCGGTGCGCATCGCCATCGACTGCGCGGTACCACTCCCGCCGATAACCGCGAGAACGTCTTCTTGCTCGATGAGGCGGG